>NZ_CATNHG010000118.1:0-21072 GCF_950097965.1 Bacillus sp. T2.9-1 | reverse complement strand
CATAGAGGAAAGGTCGAGACCCCACAGCCGGAACGGCGAGGAGGCTCGACTTCCTCCCCGCGGAAAGCAAGTGCCTGTAGCGGAAAGGAACGGTCTATTGATCCCAAAAAATTTTACGAAAACAGCCTGACTATAAATAGAGTAAGTATAGAAAGCGTTAACAATAGAGATAGCAAACACACTGAAAAAGAGAGAAATTCCGACGATAAAAAATTTCTCCCACAAATACTTGACTCAAACTAATAGTAAACTCTACTTGACTTTTCACCTATAAAAATCATATAATATTCTTTGTGTAAAATAGCGCAGCATATGTATACACTTTTTATTCTATTTTGTTCCTCAGGAATCATTTCTGATGGTGTATTGTGTAACCCTTGGCTGCTAGGGCGAAGGTACAGGAAGACAAAATAAATAAGAAGACATGTTACATCTGTTTTTATTTTACCAAATAAAAACATGAAGGAGGAGTCAATTATGGCTCGTTATACAGGTCCAAGCTGGAAACTTTCTCGTCGTCTTGGTATTTCATTAAGTGGTACAGGTAAGGAGTTAGACAAACGTCCTTACGCTCCAGGACAACATGGTCCAAACCAACGTAAAAAATTATCAGAATACGGATTACAATTACAAGAAAAACAAAAACTTCGTCACATGTATGGTGTGAACGAACGTCAATTCCGTAATCTTTTTGATATCGCAGGCAAAATGACTGGTAAGCATGGTGAAAACTTCATGATCTTATTAGAAACTCGCCTAGATAACGTTGTTTACCGTTTAGGTTTAGCTCGTACACGTCGTCAAGCACGTCAATTAGTTAACCATGGTCACATCTTAGTTGATGGCAAGCGCGTTGATATCCCATCATACCGCGTTAAATCTGGTCAAACTATCACTTTACGTGAAAAATCTCGCAACCTTGAAGTTGTTAAAGAAGCAGTAGAAGTAAATAACTTCGTACCTGATTTCTTAACTTTCGATGCAGATAAATTAGAAGGTACATTCACTCGTTTACCAGAACGTTCTGAATTACCAGCTGAAATTAACGAAGCTCTTATCGTTGAGTTCTACTCTCGTTAATAGAATTGTTATATTTAGAAAATCCCTGATTCCATATGGAATCAGGGATTTTCTATTTTAGTGAAGATGCTTAAAAAGAATTATTTATTATTCGATGCTTTTATTAAAACTCTCTTTCTTCTCCCATTGGGAAAAGCAGCGCTCCCCAATCAATCTTCTCTTTTTTTCGCGGCCTTCTCACAAGGATATTATTAATATAAAGTCCTTCCTCATAAAAAAATGTCGCTACTTGGACTTGATGAAAAAACGGAAAGAACAATTCTTTTATTCTAATCTCTAAGTCCCTTGTGTATTTAATGTTTGGCAAACTAATTTGAATAACTGTTTTATCCCGTTTTTGTTCATACACTAGCCAGTATTCATGCACTACTTGAGATATTATCTTTTGAAATTCTATATTGTTCTTTTCACAAGTATAGCTCTCCCTCTCACCTAAAACCCTTGGATTCTTGATTAACTCTATAACTCCCTCATTTTGAACACCTAGACTCCATTCTGGCGAAACGAGATCACCAGTTAAGATTGTCGGAAAGACATCCATTCGATCCTCGACTTTCATCTGTTTCTCTATATAATTTATTATCGCAAAATAAGAGGAACGAATATCCCGGCGTTTTACTTTTGTTACTATTTGATCGTATATTTCTTGACGCAAATTAGTTAGAGTCACAACATTATTTTTCCATCTTACTTTATCGAAAAGCATTTGAAATTCCGGTATTACATAACTGCTTTCAAAATGGCTTAAAGGGTACTGGAAGGCAATGGAGTAATGGTCTTTTTCATAATACTTCATCATAAACATCCGCATTACTATATACTCTAAAAAAGGAGACGGTACATTTAATACTTCACTGTTTAATTTCATCGCTTATACAGGAGAGGTAAATCTATTCTACATCTACCCGTTTCTCCCTCCCTTAATTAATTGTTTATGTCTATAAGTATAAATCATTTTATAGAATAAACAGATTGCAATTGGAAGAAAATATATCTTTTTCACATTTTAGACAATATTTTGTAACAAAATGTTGCCATTAGAAAAAGAGGAAGCAATAAGATAGAACCTTCACAATTGAATATTTTGCTTGAGCATATACAGTTTCTCCCTTTCATAAAAAAAATGCCTCAAAAGTAATCCTTTTGAGGCATTTCCCTTTAAAACTTAATTAAATAATATTTTTTCTTTCCACGTCGAATGACAGTAAACTGTCCTTCAATCCGATCTTCCTCTGTCAGGACATAATCTAATGCCTGTTTCCGTTCCCCATTAATATAGACAGCTCCATTAGTTATATCTTCACGCGCTTGTCTTTTCGAAGATACAATCCCTGCTGCTACAAGTAAATCTACAAGAAGGGCTTCTCCCTCTTTATGTTCATATGTCGGCACATCTTTAAAACCTTGTTTTATTTCTTCTGCAGTTAAGTTTTTTATATCACCGCTAAACAATGCTGCAGTTATCTTTTGTGCTTGTTCAAGTGCCACTTCGCCATGAATTAATTTTGTCATTTCTTCTGCCAATGTTTTTTGTGCCTTACGTAGATGTGCTTCCTCTTGTACCGATTTTTCTAATGCTTCTATTTCTTCTTTTGAAAGGAAAGTAAAGAATTTTAGATATTTAATTACATCTGCATCGGCAGTATTAATCCAAAATTGATAAAACTCATATGGAGTTGTTTTTTCAGGATCTAACCAAACTGCTCCACTTTCCGTTTTCCCAAACTTAGTGCCATCTGCTTTTGTTACAAGAGGTATCGTTAACCCGTAGGCCTTTGCACCTTCTGGCATATTCTTTCTAATTAATTCTAATCCAGTTGTAATATTTCCCCATTGGTCGCTGCCGCCAATTTGCAATTTGCAATCATGGTTTTCATATAAATGTAAAAAGTCCAATGCTTGTAATATCGTATACGTGAATTCTGTAAAGGAAATTCCTGTTTCCAAACGATTCGCAATCGTATCTTTTGCTAACATATAATTGATACCAATATGCTTTCCATAATCACGTAGGAAGGTTACAATATCCATCTTCCCTGCCCAGTCATAGTTATTAACCATTACTGCACCATTTGCTCCATCAAAATCAAAGATTCTTTCTAATTGAGATTGCAAGCATTTCACATTGTGTCCAATAACGTCTAATGTTTGCAGCTTTCTTTCTTCGCTTTTTCCACTTGGGTCTCCAATTAAACCAGTTGCCCCACCGACTAATACAATTGGTCGATGCCCAGCATTTTGAAAACGTCTTAATGTTAGAAATGGCAGTAAATGGCCAATATGCATACTATCAGCAGTTGGATCCACTCCACAATACAAACTAGTCATTCCTTTTGCTAATTGCTCTTTCAAGCCATCTTCGTCTGTTTGTTGATAAATAATCCCTCTCCACTGAAGATCTTCTAGTAAGTTCATTTATATTCCTCCATTAATTATAAGTAGTTGTACTTATCATATTTTTCGTTATTGTTGATAGGTAACGCAAAAAAGTCCCTGCAATTAAATGCAGGGACGCCAAATTAGCGCGGTACCACCCAAAACTTGAGAAAATGATTCTCCACTTTAATTAGAATAACGGTTTCTACCGTTCACTGCTACTAATACACAAATATGCGCAATTTTCCCAGTGAAAGCTCCAGGAGGTAATTCATCCTTTTATTTATACCATTTTCCACCAACCAATGGCTCTCTGTTTCTAGTGATAAAAGAACTACTTCTTCCCTTCAAAGCAATAACGAATCAATATATATAGTTAGCTTATTTTTACCATAGTAAAGCTATTAATGTCAAACAATTATTCGAAAAAAGAGGAAAAATACCGAACTCTGTCTATATTCCCTTCTTCTTTATGCTATAATGTATGTGATTTTAGGGGGAATGATACATGAATGAAAGGCCGAAGTGGAAAAATGCATTAAACCATTTTAAAAACTTCTTCACCAATAAAAGAACAATAAAAGGAGCCCGTGTAACCTATGAGGTAACATGGAATGTTACCTTGCTGTTTATCATTATTATCGTGATAGGCGGGGCATTTGGCCTCGGAATTGGTGCAGGATACTTTGCATCACTTGTTAAAGATGAGCCAATTCGTCCTTATGCTTCCATGCAAAAAGAAATTTACAATTATGAAGAAACATCCGAACTATACTTTGCCAACAATGATTTTCTAGGAAAAGTTCCTACTGACCTTGAAAGAGAAGAAGTAAAAATTAAAGATGTTTCATCCTATTTAAAGGATGCTGTGATTGCTACAGAGGATGAAAATTTCTATACCCATAACGGAGTAGTCCCAAAAGCAATTTTCCGTGCATTATTTCAAGAAGTTGCTAACACTTCCACTCAATCAGGAGGAAGTACGTTAACACAACAATTGATAAAGAATCAAATCTTAACAAATGAAGTATCTTTTGAAAGAAAAGCTAAGGAAATATTACTAGCGCTGAGGCTAGAGAAATTTTTTGACAAGGATGAAATATTAGAAGCATACTTAAATGTTTCAACTTTTGGAAGAAATTCTTCTGGCAGAAACATTGCTGGTGTACAAGCAGCAGCAAACGGAATCTTTGGAGTGGAAGCTAAAGACTTAACATTGCCGCAGGCTGCATTTATTGCAGGACTCCCGCAAAGTCCATTTGGTTATACTCCTTTTACCCAAGAAGGAAAGCTAAAAAAGAACTTAGAACCTGGTTTAAATCGAATGAAAACCGTTTTAAACCGAATGTATGATCAAGAAAAAATTTCTAAAAAAGAATATGAAGCTGCTATAGCATATGATATAACGGAGGATTTTATTGGTCCTAAAAAAAGTCCAATTGAAGAATATCCTGCTTTAACTATTGAGATACAACAAAGAAGTATAGAAATTATTGCTGAGCTGTTAGCAAAAGAAGACGGATATACAAAAGAAGACTTACAAGCAGATGACATATTAGCAGAACAGTACAACATAATTGCTGACCGTCAAATTCATCAAAATGCTTATAAAATTCATAGCACTATTAATAAGAAAATTTATGATATTCAACAAGAAACGGTTAAAAACTCTCAACTATTTGGTCCAGACAAGCCACAACAAGTGATTGATCCAGAAACGAATGAAAAAGTAACCATTATGGAACCAGTAGAAACGGGAGCAATTCTAATAGAAAATAAAACCGGAGCGATTATCAGCTTTGTTGGGGGACGTGATTATAATCGAGAAGCGACAAACCATGCTACAAGCAGTGTTAGACCAAATGGATCAACAATGAAACCACTACTAGTATATGCTCCTGCCATTGAACTAGGCACATTATCACCAGGTAGTGTTCTTCCAGACTTACCATTAAAGTTAAACCCTAGTACACCAGGAAAAGTATGGCCAAACAACTATGATTTTCGGTTCCATGGGTTGGTAACAGCAAGATATGCATTGCAACAATCCTATAACGTTCCTGCTGTTAAGGCATATATTGATATCATGCCGCAAAACCCAATGAAATATCTAGAAAAAATGGGTATTACTACTTTAGATGAACAAGATTATTCTACAAGATCTGCCGCTATCGGAGGGCTTTCATATGGGTTAACTGTTGAAGAAAATACAAATGCATTTTCTACATTTGCTAATAGCGGTAAACATATTGATGCATATATGATTGAAAAAATTGAAGATAAAGATGGAAATATTATTTATCAACATGAAGTACAGCCCGTGGATGTATTTAGTCCACAAACTGCATATTTAACATTAGATATGATGAGAGATGTTATTAATCAAGGAACAGCAGCTGCTGTAAATGGCCGCTTAAAATTCCACTCAGATTGGGCTGGAAAAACTGGTACAACACAGGATTTAAATGATTCTTGGTTAATTGCCACCAATCCGAATGTTACATTCGGAGTATGGACCGGCTATGATACACCAAAATCATTAGAAACATCTGGCTTATCATACAGTAAACGTAATAATTATTTATGGGCAGATTTATTGAACGCTGCATACGACATAGCACCTGAGCTCATTGATCCTTCAGAAACCTTTAAAATGCCTGGTGGAATCGTAAGACAATCTGTTTGTTCTATTTCTGGACTACTTCCTTCTGAGGGCTGCTCCAAAGCTGGGTTAGTTACTACCGATTTATTTAAATCTGGTACTGTTCCATCCAAAAAGGATGATAGCTTAGTTGCTGGTAAATATGTTGAGATTAACAATAAAAAATACATGGCCTTAGATTCAACACCAAGTGAATTTGCCGAAGAAGGATTAATGTTAAATCCAGATTACATTGAAAAATTATTTGGTATACGCATTAGTGATTCAAGTATATTAAGCGAAAATAATCCAAAGCTGAAGAATCTTATCATTCCAAATAATAAGATTGAAGACAATGGTAAGGCACCTAATGCACTGAAAATAAGTCAAAAAGGTGATACGATTACATGGAGCAAACATAATGAAAAAGATGTTATTGGCTATCGTGTATATAAGGATGGAAAAAAGGTACAAAGCATAAAAGCAGGCAATACATTGAGCTTTAAAGCAAGTAATGGAACCTTTATCGTTAAGGCTGTTGATATTGCGGGGAAAGAATCAAAAGCATCAAATGAAATTGTTATAGGAAAAGTGCAAGAAGAACAAAAAGAAGAAAAATCCGACAATAAAAAAGAAAATAATGAAGAAAACACGAAACAAGAGAACCAGCAAAACAATGCAGAACAAACCAAGGATGATGGTGAGAAAGAGAATAATTAAAGCATATTTGAGGGGAGAATCATCATTGATTCTCTCTTCTTTTTATCCTTATTACACACACCTTCCCAAAATCTTAATCATTTTCCCATACAAAAAACCAAAGCTAGAATTTTCTCCAGCTTTGGTTTTTAATAAATCATTATTTTGTTGATTTACGAGATTCAATACGGTGTGGAAGTGTTACAATATGATCTTCCACCGTTTCTTTATTCATATATTTGGTCAGCAATCTCATTGCTACTGCCCCTATATCATATAAAGGTTGTACAACAGTTGTTAGTTGTGGACGTACCATTAAAGTTAATTTCGTATTATCAGATGTCACAATTTCAAAATCTTCCGGAACTTTATATCCCTTATCTTCTGCTCCATGAATTACCCCTAAAGCCATTTCATCTGAACCAACAAAGATAGCGGTTGGTTTATTATCAATTTCCATTAATTTATCAAAAGATTCCATACCAGATTCATAGGTATAATCTCCCTCAATTACTAAATCTTCATTATAAGCAATCCCAGCTGCCTCTAAAGCCTTCTTATAACCGCCTAATTTCTCATTTTTATTGATTGGCTCTTCTAAGGATCCTAGAACAATTGCAATGGACTTATGACCCTTCTCCACAAAGCTAGTCACCACATCATATGCAGCCTGAGCATAATCAATATTAACAGAAGAAATCTTCTTGCTTTCCTCTATACTAGCAGCAAGAACGATTGGCACAGGAGACTTCTCAAACTCAGTAACATGTTCCTCTGTTATATTACCACCCATAAATACAATACCATCCACTTGTTTTCCTAACATCGTGTTTAATAAGTGTAGCTCTTTATCTTTATTTTGATCAGAGTTACTTAAAATAATATTATATTTATACATTGTAGCAATATCTTCAATCCCTCTAGCTAATTCTGCAAAGAAAGTACTTGATATATCTGGAATAATTACTCCAACAGTTGTTGTTTTCTTACTTGCAAGCCCTCTCGCTACTGCATTGGGACGATATCCTAATCGATCGATAACTTCTAGAACCTTTTTTCTTGTTGTTGGCTTTACGTTCGGATTTCCATTAACAACACGGGAAACGGTTGCCATAGAAACACTCGCTTCTCTTGCAACGTCATATATTGTTATATTCATTGTTATTTTGCACTCCTTTTAGTCGAACTAATTTCTTTCTATTATTTTACGGCAAGAAGCTACTTCCTAATCATAATCGATTTTTATTTAGCTAATCTTGTCTAATTATGTACTAATGATACGATATCGTCGCAAAAGCCGCAATGACAAGCTTTCATTTTTTTTCAAAAAAATCGACTTTTTTTCGTCATTTAGTAAAAAAAACCTTATTTGAGCATTCTTCCATTCAGTTTACCATAAAAACGAGAAAAATATAAATAATTATCCTATTGATGTATAAGTAATCATTTATATTACATAGTTTTTCTTTACCCGTTTAAAAGATAAAAAACCCGTTCATGTTAGTTTAACACGAACGGGACTCTTTACCTATTCTACTAGAGCTTTAAACTCTTACATACGGTGTAGATTGTATTGCTCGGTAAAATTCATCAAATTGTTCAATGTCCATTTGCTGTGCAGAATCAGATAATGCTACTGCAGGATCAGGATGAACTTCTGCCATTACTCCATCTGCCCCAATAGCTAAAGCTGCCTTTGCACAAGGTAATAACAAATCTTTTCTTCCTGTCGAATGTGTTACATCAACAAAGACTGGCAGATGCGTTTCCTGTTTTAAGATAGGAACCGCAGAGATATCTAATGTATTTCTTGTTGCACGCTCATACGTACGAATACCACGTTCGCAAAGGATAATTTGGTCATTCCCTTGGGACATGATATATTCTGCAGCATTTATAAATTCTTCTATCGTTGCCGCTAATCCACGTTTTAATAGAATTGGTTTTTTCACACTACCAGCTGCTTTTAATAATTCAAAGTTTTGCATATTACGTGCACCAATTTGAATGACATCAATATAATCTAGAGCTGTTTCGATATGCTCCGTACTCACAATCTCACTGATTACTGCTAAATCATATTCATCTGCTACTCTTTTTAATATTTTTAAACCTTCTACACCTAGGCCTTGGAAATCATAAGGAGATGTTCTCGGCTTAAATGCACCACCACGAAGAAGCTTTAGCCCTTTTGCTTGCACCGATGCAGCAACTTGAGCTACTTGCTCATAAGATTCAACTGAACAAGGACCAAACACAAATTTTGGCGTACCATCACCAATTTTTGTTCCTTTAATATCAACAATTGTATCCTCTGCCTTTTTCTTACGTGATACTAATAATGCTTTACTATCATCTTCTTGTTGTAATTGTAAGCCCATTTTAAAAATCTGCTTAAATAAATGAGAAATAGTTCCATTATCAAATGGACCATTATTTTTATTTAAAATATGATCAAGCATCTTTCTTTCACGGACTGGATCATATCGATGTACACCGTGGGTATCTTTTGTTTGCGCAATTTTTTGAACAAGGCTTGCACGCTCATTAATTTTTTCTAAAATTTCTAAGTTTAGCTCATCTACACGATTACGTAATTCTTCCAATTCCTTATTGCTCACAATCATCCTCATCCCTTCATTAAAAAAGACCAAAACCGTATAATTCCATTATACAATTTGCCTAGATTCTTTATACAAATACAAAAATATGTTACATTTCTTTTAATTGGATTAATTATAAATCAAATTTATCGCCTTGTCACTATTTTTCTTTAATAATTAAACGCTTTTAAGCGTTAAAGCGTTATAATTAATATGTTAATAAATGATTCTGCCTTGAACAAGAGTTTATATTTAAATAAAAAAGAAGGTGTTTTTCTGTGCAAAATAATGAAAAACTGTTTGCATTAGATATTGGTACTCGCTCCGTTGTCGGTATTATCTTAGAAAAGAAAGAAGACAAATATCATGTTTCTGACCTTTTAGCCATTGAACATACAGAAAGAGCAATGTTAGATGGTCAAATTCATGACGTATTAGCCGTATCTAAAATTATTAAAGAAATTAAAAATCAATTAGAAATAAAACATGGCCCTCTGGAAAAAGTTAGTGTTGCAGCTGCTGGAAGAGCTTTAAAGACAGAACGAGCATCTTATGAAATGAACATAGAAAGAAAACCGTTAATTACAAAAGAAGATATATTACATTTGGAATTGACTGCTGTGCAGCAAGCTCAAAGCTCTGTTGCAGAAAAAAATGAACGTGATAAAGGACAATTTTATTATTGTGTTGGCTATTCTGTTCTCCACTATTCTCTTGATGATCAAGAAATGGGTAGCTTAATTGACCAGCAAGGTTTAATTGCAAAAGTAGAAATTATCGCTACTTTTTTACCTAAGGTTGTTGTCGAATCCCTGATAGCTGCTTTACATAGAGCAGATTTAGAAATGCAAGCTTTAACGCTTGAACCAATTGCAGCCATCAATGTACTTATACCCCCCTCCATGAGAAGATTAAATGTTGCTTTAGTAGACATTGGGGCTGGAACATCTGATATAGCAATTACTGATTCTGGTACTGTTATTGCCTATGGAATGGTCCCCGTTGCGGGAGATGAAATAACCGAGGCACTAAGTGATGCATATTTATTAGACTTTCCACTGGCAGAGAAGGCGAAAAGAGAATTATCTCAAAATGATCATATTGAGATTTCAGATATCCTTGGATTCACGACTGAATTACATAAAGAAGAGGTTATTAAAGAAATCGAGCCAGCACTAGATAAATTGGCAGATACCATCTGTAGGGAAATTCTTTCGTTAAATAATCACAAATCACCTAAAGCAGTAATGCTAGTTGGTGGCGGAAGCCAAACGCCGGCATTACAGTTGAAGATTGCAGAAATGCTAAATTTGCCTGCTAATAGAGTTGCAATAAGAGGAATCGATGCTATCACCCAACTAACCTTTGAAAAGTCCTTCCACTTTGGACCAGAGCTTGTAACACCAATTGGAATCGCTATTACAGCTGAAAAAATGCCAGTCCAATATAAAACGGTTTATATTAATGAACAACCTGTCAGATTATTTGAAGTAAATAAATTAACCGTTGGAGATTGTCTTTTGGCATCTGGCATAAAGATGACCCAGCTATATGGAAAACCAGGCAATGCTATGATTGTTACGATAAATAATCAAAAAATAACTATTCCAGGAAGTCATGGCAAAGGACCAACTATTTTAAGAAATGAAATACCTTGCTCATTAGAAGATACAGTGAAGGATGGAGAAGCATTAACCGTTTACCGTGGGAAGGATGGAGAACAAGCAATTGTTCAAATAAAGGACTTAATTGATACAGAAGCAGACAAAAATATTATGATTAATAATAAAAGCTATACGATTCATTCTAAGATTATATGCAATGGAGAAGCTGTTTCAAGTGATTACCAAGTAGAAGATAAAGATATCATCGTATATCACGCAGATACCACCATTCATGAGGCATTAAAATCACTAAATTTAACCCATCTTATTGATGAACTTCAGCCATTCCAACTTTTAATAAACGGAAAAGAAACGATTCTTCCTGCTTTTTCTGGAAAAATTATTAAGAATGGTTTGCCTTGTCGTATAAGTCAGTATTTTGAACATAATGATGAAATTATATTAGAACAAAGAAAAACACCAACTGTTCAAGAATTAACAGAAAAAAAACAAATTTTAATGTACCAAATACTTCCTGTCTATTTTAATGACAAAAAAATAACCCTTACAAAACAATTAGCACAAATACAAAGAAAGGGACAAATTCTACAACTGGATGATCTTTTATACAGTGGAGATGACATTAGAATAGAGCAAAAACCATTTGAGGGGTTTTTATTTCAAGATTTATTCGCTTTTGTAAATATTAATATGCCTCAAAACGGCGGGGGATCTTTTCAGCTTTTACGAAACGGAGAACGTGCAACCTTTTTAACCCCTATAAAAAAAAACGATAAGCTTTCAATCGTTTGGCCTGTTAAAACAGGAAGTTAGAATAAAGACAAATAAACGGTTATAAATCATTTAACATTACAAAAGGAAGTCAGACTACCATCTTCCGACTTCCTTTTTATGTAAAATTTGATTTTTACTTATCTTTAGCTGAATCGCTAGGACTACCCTACATTATCTTTCTATCACAGCTTTTTGTAAAGAATCTACCGTTATTTTTCCATGTGATGTATGCCAAACAATATGATTGTTTTCAAAAAGTAACGCTTGCGGAGATTCATGCCTTACTTGATAATTTTCTGCAATATAGTTAGATAATGCTCTTGATTCTTGTACAGCTAAATAGTATGTAGCGATTTCTTTATTATCTTCCGCATATTGTTTATATTCATCAAAAGCATTCGCACTAATTGGACATGTCAAGCTATGCTTAACCAACCAAAATATCTCTTTACTTTGAACAAGACCTTCAAATTTTTCAACAGTGTCTATTTTTTTCATTTCTAACCATCCTATCTTAAATAGCTTTCCTAAGACTCTTTAACTAATCGAAAGGGTTCTAGAAAGGAATCAATCTACTTAAAACAGCCTATATACCTATTGGCTATCTGCATGTAGCTTAACTTAAAAGACTGTCTCTTTTTAGCGTAGAAAGCGAATGGTAATATAGACTGCAAACTTTAACGATATTTTATACAAATCGTCCTTATCAATGATTGTATTTACTTTCTGTTTCATCAAATGCTTTTTTTGTTTCTGCTAGTTTTTGTTGAATTTCATCAAATTCCGAGCTTTTTAAACTAGTACTTAAATCAGATGCCTCTTCTTTCAGTTCATCAAAATGATCAGAAGTATTATCTTGTGCTTTCGTACTTTTCACCTTATCCATAATATCACTAGAAGTTTTTGTTACTACATTACTAATCTTGTCTGTTTTATCCTTCGCAATGGAAATGAACTCTGTGCCTTTTTCTTTTACAGTATCCGTTAATTCAATTCCTTTATCCTTCCAAGCTCCTGCTTGTCCGTTCAAATCATGAAGCAATTCTTTTCCAGGCTTTGGAGCAAGAAATAAAGCGGTAGCTGCACCGACAACCCCACCTAAAATGGCACCGACTAGAAAATCCTTCGTACTTGAGTTTTCATTTGCATGGATTATTTCTTGTTCTCGCTTCATTATTAAACATCCTCCTTTTAATTACTTCTTACTCGCGTTCGATTTTGTTCTGTCTTTCTAGCTTGCCACTGATCTTTAATATTCATAAATACTTTGCTATATTGAACAATTTGAGCTATTTTATCTTGATTTTTCGTAAGTGTATTTTCTACATTTTGCGTAATCGTTTGAACAGACTGATTAAAACCTTGTACACTTGTTCCTACATCCTTGACTGCATCTACGACTGAATTTAAACTTTCCGATTTCTGTTGAATATCTGTAGCTAAATCATTCGTTTTTTGTAATAAAATTGTTGTTTCTCTTGTAACGCCATCTAATTGCCTTTCTAACCCGACAAGTGTTTTTGAAACACTATCAAGCGTGATATGTAGTGATTTCAATGTTCTAGCAACATAAATGACTAGAATTGTAAATGCTATAGCTATTAAAGCTACACTTAAATATAAAAGATTTATCATCCTTATCGCACCTCCACTTTATTGGTCTTTTCCCACAATCGGTATGACTAAAACCTTAGTTTTATTATAATTGGAAAAACTTACAGAAACAAATGATTCCTTTCCATTCCTCTACTACGGGACCATGTTTGTGGAGAAAAATAATAGAAAGAGTCCGATTCTGATTATTTTTTTCTTATTTCTTATTTTTTATAACCGTTTATATTTAAGGAAAAAATTTTTTCGGGTACAATAAGAAAGTTATCACATTTATAAAACTTGGAGGTACATATGAAAGATCCACGCATTGATCAACTAGCAAAAAATTTAATTAATTATTCTGTTCGTTTACAAAAAGGAGAAAAAGTACTTATTGAAAACTTTGGACTTCAAAAGGAGCTTGTAAAAGCCCTTGTCCGTGAAGCATACGCTGTTGGAGGTTACCCATTTGTTTCCCTAAAAGACAATGATATTAATCGTTCCTTGCTTTTAGGAGCTCAAGAAGAGCAATATGAAATGATGGCACAATTTGAAGCAAATGTAATGCGTAATATGGATGCATACATTGGGCTTCGTGCTGGCGATAACATTAATGAACTTGCAGACGTACCAGCAGAGGGAATGAAGATTGAAGGATCGACAATTGGTAAAAAGGTACATAGAGAAATTCGTGTGCCAAAAACTAGATGGGTTGTCCTACGTTATCCTAGTGCATCCATGGCACAGCTTGCGAGAATGAGCACAGATGCATTTGAGGATTTCTATTTCGATGTATGTAATCTAGATTACGGGAAAATGGATATAGCAATGGATGCCCTTGTGGAGTTAATGAATCGTACAGATAAAGTTCGTTTAGCTGGTCCTGGCACAGACTTAACCTTCTCTATTAAGGATATTCCTGCAATAAAATGTTCTGGACAAATGAATATCCCAGATGGTGAAGTCTATACTGCTCCTGTACGAGATTCAATCAATGGAGTACTAACATATAACACACCTTCCCCATATCAGGGCTTTACTTTTGAAAATGTAAGCTTAAAGTTCGAAGATGGAAAAATTGTTGAAGCAACTTCAAATGATACAGAAAGATTGAACAAAGTTCTGGATACAGATGAAGGTGCTCGTTATATTGGTGAATTTGCTATTGGAGTAAACCCATATATTTTACATCCGATGCAAGATATCTTATTCGATGAGAAAATCGATGGAAGCTTCCACTTTACACCAGGACAAGCTTACGATAACGCCTATAATGGCAATAACTCCAATATCCACTGGGATATGGTAAATATTCAACGTCCTGATTATGGTGGCGGAGAAATCTACTTTGACGATGTGCTCATCAGAAAAGATGGTAAGTTTGTCATTCCAGAATTAGAAGCATTGAATCCAGAGAATTTAAAGTAATGATATTGAAATTCTAAACATTTGGTTTTTAAAATATCCGTATAAATTGTCAAAAAAGGGATCAGAATTAACATTCTGATCCCTTTCTTTCCCCTCTTAAATATGAAGCTAAGAGTCCTATTGTCTATTCTAATGTTTTTTCATAAGCACTTTGATATTTTTGAATATCGCCTGCGCCCATAAACAAGATGACACTGTTATTATGTTCACTTAATGAAGAAATCGTTTCTTCGGAAATGATTTTGCTTCCCGGTACTTTATCTGCTAAGTCTTTTATGCTTAGCTTACCGTGATTTTCACGGGCAGAACCAAATATATCACATAGATAGGTAGAATCTGCCAAATTCAAACTGTCTGCAAATTCTTGAAGAAACGCTTGTGTACGCGAAAATGTATGTGGCTGGAATACAGCAACTACTTCACGATCAGGATATTTCTGACGTGCTGCTTCCACCGTTGCTTTGATTTCTGTAGGATGGTGGGCATAGTCATCAATAATTACCTGTGTACCGATTGTCTTTTCTGTAAATCTTCGTTTAACACCTTCAAATGTCATTAAACGTTCTTTCACGACTTCTGCGTCCAATTCTTCATAATGGCTAAGCGCGATCACCGATAGAGCATTTAAGATATTATGATCACCAAATGTCGGGATAGAGAATGTATTGTAATACGTATTACGTACATACACTTCAAACGTTGTGCCTTCCGTTGTTTTCTCCACATTCCTTGCTTGGAAGTCATTTTCGTCACCAAATCCATAAAATACTACCGGTACTTTCGCTTGAATTTTTTGCAGATGTTCATCATCTCCACAAGCAAAAATTCCTTTTTTAACTTGCCATGCCATTTCTTGAAAGGCAGAAAATACATCATCCACATTAGCAAAATAATCTGGGTGATCAAAATCAATATTAGTCATTACAGCATAATCAGGGAAATACGAAAGAAAATGTCTTCTGTATTCACAAGCTTCAAAAGCAAAATATTCTGCTCCTACTACCCCTTTACCCGTTCCGTCACCAATTAAATACGCAGTAGGCTTAGCACCTTTCATTACATGTGAAAGTAACCCAGTCGTCGATGTTTTACCATGCGCACCCGTTATGGCTATACTTGTAAATTGCTTCATAAAATCGCCAAGGAAACGATGGTAACGAATAACTGGAAGTCCTAGCTTCACTGCTTCTTCTACTTCTTCATGTGTATCAGGAAAAGCATTCCCAACAATCACATTCATTCCTGGTTTAATGTTCTCTCGTTGAAAAGGAAGAATTTTTATTCCTGCTTGTTCTAAAGCAACCTGAGTGAAAAATGTTTTCTCCACATCTGATCCTTGTACTTCGAAACCCATATCATGTAAAATTTGTGCTAATGCACTCATTCCCGACCCTTTTATACCTACGAAGTGGTAAATAGTCATATAAAGAACCTCCAACTACGCATATCTTTTAACAGTATATGATATCCTCATTCAATTTGCTAATTGCATTTATATGTATGCAATTTTGATTTTATTTTATTTTTTCTCATTTAGCATTTATTCATGTTCTCGCTAAACATTAACTTTTTTTTCCTTTTTTATTTCACATTTATTCATTATATCATCTTTTAAGTTGAAAAACTACGCAACAATACATTTCCAATGTATGACATTTTTAACCAAATGCCTTTTCTTATAGCTTTTTCGTAAAGATGTTACTCTATCCCCAAGTCTAAAATACACTCCGCTTTCCGCAGGGCTCGCACTAAAATCGCTTCTGCAGGGTCTCAAAGTGGCTCGCTACTCTCTCATTAGGTCTAGGTATAACGCTACTCTATTTTTCCAACTAATTCTTTTTTATTAATAAAATACGATTTTTTAGAAAACAGCCTTTTTTCATTCACTGTCCTGCAATTGTATTAATTCACTTTCTGTGATTAATACTTCTCTAGGCTTCGTTCCTCTTGCTTCTGATATAAACCCTTGCTTTTCCATCATATCAATCAGCCTTGCTGCCCGATTATAGCCAATTTTAAAGTTCCTTTGAAGACTAGATGTTGAAGCACCACCTTGTTCAATAATAAATTCACATGCTTCATAAAATAGCTCATCTTCTTCTTCAGACATTTGGACCTTTTTTAACAGCTCTTCTTGTTCAAATAAATATTCAGGTTTTCTTTCTTTTCTAACGTGGGCCACTACTTGATCAATTTCTTCATCTGATACAAAGGTACCTTGCAATCGTACTGGCTTTGATGTTCCATTTTCTAAAAACAGCATATCTCCTTTACCCAATAGCTTCTCGGCACCACTAATATCTATTACGGTTCGTGAATCAATTTGAGAGGAGACAGAGAAAGCGATTCGTGTCGGCACATTTGCCTTAATCAAACCGGTAATAACATCAACTGAAGGTCTCTGTGTGGCAATCAAAAGGTGAATTCCACACGCTCTTGCTTTTTGAGCTATTCTGCTAATTGCTTCTTCTACATCTGCTGGTGCCATCATCATTAAATCCGCTAATTCATCAATCACAATAACTAAATAAGGCAATTTGTCACTGTATCTTTTATGTTCATCAGCTAGTTGATTAAACTTAGTAATGTCTCTAACCCCGGCATGTGCTAATAACTCATATCTTCTTTCCATCTCTTCTACAGCCCATTTTAATGCAGCCGTTGCCGCCTTTACATCTGTAATAACGGGACTTGCTAAATGAGGCACATAATTATATGGTGCCAACTCAACCATTTTAGGATCCACTAACAATAGCTTTAATTCTTCTGGCTTTGCCTTATACAGCAAGCTAACAAGCATTGTATTTATACATACGCTTTTCCCAGAACCAGTTGCCCCAGCGATTAAGCCATGTGGCATTTTTCGTAAATCTGTTACGATTGGTTTACCGGAAATATCTAATCCCATAGCTACAGTTAAAGGAGAAGATGAATTTTTAAATTCATCGCTTTCCAAAATTTCTCTTATTAGCACAGGTCGGCTGCTTTGATTTGGCACCTCTATTCCTACCGTATGCTTTCCAGGAATTGGTGCTTCAATTCTTATATCTTTAGCAGCTAAGCTTAATTTTAGATCATCCGAAAGGTTTGTAATTTTACTAACCTTAACTCCTGGCTCAGGCTGTACTTCATATCGTGTCACAGAGGGTCCTTGTGTTACATTCACTACCTTTGCATGAACATTAAAGTTAGTAAATGTATTATTTAAAAGTAGTGTCTGCTCTTCAATCCAGCCGTCCTTTTCTATTTGCAAAATAGGGGGATGTAATAAATTTTCTTCTGGAAAAACGTAATATGGTAAATCATGATGGTTCTCTATATCCTTCTCTAGCATAGAAGTGGTTTTTTCTTCCAACTTCGGTTGCTGAAGCGGCTTCTCATAGGCTTTATTTTCGACTTTTTTATTAGCCAAAGACTGTCTATCTTTATTTAGCATCAATACATTAAAAGGCAATGGACCTTTTTTAGAAGAGGTTGCTTTCTTGTTTTCTTTTTCTTGTAATTCTGTCTCTCGCGCTTCTTCTTCAATTGCTCCAATGATTTCTTCCTTATTTTGCTCAGGAATTTTTTCTTCCCTAATTTCCAAATCTTTCAGCAAAATCGGCTGATCGTTTTGTTCTTGCTCTTCTACTAACCTTTCAGTTTGTGTAGTAATTTCATCATCCATTTCAGGTGAAACTATTTCTTCCGCTTCTAGTGAACTATCCCCACTATCCTTATATTGCAAGTTTTTCTCACTCTCTAACCATTCTTCTGTAAACAGAGAAAGTATTTCCTCTTGCTCATTAATTGGCTCGATTACTTCCTGAGTGGATGTAGGTTGTTCTTGTGCTACAGCTATCTTATCATTCACTATTTCTTTCCATGCAAGTAATTCCTCATTCTGCCTTTGTTCTGTCTGGATAGTAGCTGATTCAACCGGAGATTCAATCTCTTCTTTTACTCTTGGTTGTTGTATCGTAATACTCGTTTCTTTTCGTTCCGGGCGATTATATCCATATATAGGAGAAATTGTTTCAGTCGGCTTAAAAGGTCGATTAGAACTATATGTATTGGATGTTTGATTTTCCCTCGGATTACTTTTAGGCTCTTCTTTTAATGGACGATTAAATGGTTTATTGCTATCTTGTCTTTCATCCGCGAAAGTTTGTCTTGCTTTCTCTCTTCTAGTTTTCCTTTCCATTTCCTTCCTATCGTCTTCATCCCCATCTGGAATTAACGGAAAGCGAAAGTTTCCTTTCGGATATTGATAAATAACTTTGGAATCCATCTCTTTTTTCCATGCTGTTGATTCCTTGTTTGGTTGATCGTATACCTCTACCGTTTCTTCAATTTGGTTCAGCTCATCTTCTTCACTAACAAACTGTTTAAATACTTTCTTGAACCAATTCACACTTAATCACTCTTTCTTTCAAATCTCATTACTATTTTAACAGTTATGTTCAGAATTTCGAGCACTATTTTTTAACATCTCTTCCTTTCCCTATTCAGGAAGAGACTAAACAAAAATTAAACCTTCGATTCGTATAATAAGCGTCATCCACAAAAAAAGAGAAACGATTTGAAAGTTTTTTGATTCCTAATTGCCCTTTCATCAAGTTTCTCTTTTTAATTAAGTAAAACGGGGTAATTTCCCCGTTTTCATCAAAGGAATGGTGTTCCTCTTCTCCATGGTATCTTTCAATCTACATGCATGTTATTTTAATATAAAAACATTTCAATTAGATGTCATTCAAAAGTAATTTATGCATCGATTTGATTACATTCTATACGATTATTTTTCGCGCTTTTTATTTTTCCCTAATATAAACACTGGCTCTAATTCTCCATTTTCATAGAGAAAAGATAATGCAGTAATTGGAACTCTGCCACTTGCAAAAAAGCTCATCGTCATTTGGGCAAGTATATCATACCCTGTTTCATTTCGAATATCTCCAATTATAAGGACATCCTGATGTGGCACAGCAACAGTCATTGTTCCTTCCATCTGTTCATCCATTTCTTTTAAAAATGCATCATTTAATATCCTACTTGCATCGTAGCCATCATTACTATTTATAAAATAAAAGATATTTCCTGCAACACTGTCTGTCTTTACACTAGTTGGTAGAGACCTTACGTTAAAGAGAGCCATCTCTTTAATAGCTGTCTTTGTCCACTTTTCCTTTTCCATTAATTTCTCGTCGATGAGACGATACGTGTTTCCCATATCTAAGGCATAGTATATTCTTGTTTCTGCTGTATGCTCATCTGTTATAAATGGAATCTCTTCATTTGATTGCTGTGGAAAAGAAGTAGAACGTATAACAGGAAAGATTTTTTTCTCTTTCCCATCTATTTTGCTATCTTTTTCAATTGCTCCTAATCCATGCTCAATATAATAAACAATCTCATCTACTGCTTTCTCTTTTTGTGTTTCCCATTTTGCAATTATTTCAGGTAAAGAGACCGTAACGCCCTTGCCTGTCTGCTTGCTTTCTATGCGTACCAAATCTTTTTTACTATCAAAAGTAAATGTCCGATCCTCGTTATTAATTCGTTGTTTAAGCATGTCCTTCATTTTTTTACTGGTCATTTTCATTCTTGCTTCACTTCCGTCCTATTGGGTGTCATTTTTTTATTATACTCTATCCCATCTTATATTCATCATTTTGATGATGAATTTTATTCAAATCAATGGAAAAAGGTTATCTCAAATAGAAAAATATAGCAGGAAACTATGTTATTCCTACGCTATATTTTTTATGGGAGACAACCTTTTAACGTAAACAAATCTTCTTAAACTGCTTCTCACTTATGCACGTAATAAATACGCACCATTCCTTTATAAAGACTCAATAAATTTTTCAATTTCTTCTTGTGTTTTTCGATCCTTGCTTACAAATCTGCCTAGTTCTTTTCCGCCTTCAAAAGCAATAAAGCTTGGAATGCCAAATACGTCTAATTCGATGCATGTATCAATAAATTTATCTCGATCCACATGTACAAATGTATAGTTATCATATTTAGCTTCTACTTCTGGCATAAATGGTTCAATAAATCGACAGTCTCCACACCATTGTGCTGAAAAAAGAAAAATATGTTTTTCCGGACTATTTTTAAGCTCTGTAAATTCTTCTACTGATTGTAAATCTTTCATTGTAAAGCCCCCTTAAATAATTCATGCCACTTTCTTTAAATAGTATCAGAATTCCCTTTTCCTAACTACTAATATGCTTTCCTAGTTTGAGTCAAGTATTTGTGGGAGAAATTT
>NZ_CATNHG010000117.1:0-21675 GCF_950097965.1 Bacillus sp. T2.9-1 | reverse complement strand
AATATTTTCCAGTAAATGGTTTAATATCTTACTGGGTTTCTTAAGTATTGTCTTTTTTAGGTATTGGTTGGCTTACAATTTCCAATTCCTTAGATTTTGGTACTTGACATATTACCGCAGGACTTTTCTTATACTTGTATGTGAAGCCATAGTTCATTCTAATGTGGAAATCGAGGAACATTCTCTAGGAACATTAAATCGACAAATTCTGAGTTAATCCTTAATGAATCCTTACTTAAAGGTTTTAATACTACATACCACATAATGCATTCTGGATTTTCTTTATCATAAATTTCAGCAAGGATATAAACTACCTCACCTTCTTTAAAGCAAACATCAGCACCCGCTATTTGAATCCCGAAACTTGAATTAATTACTCCAACATGAAATTTATCGTTATTCATATAAATAACCTCTTTCTAGTCTAGGTAGTTGAAAATCTCTATCTGCGAAATCTTTAAAAAGGTTTTCAAAATAACTTCTTTCAATATTTATTGATGAAAGTACAATCAACTCAATCCCTTTTTCCTTCAATAATTTTAAGAAATGATAAAGTTCTTCATTGTCTCTACTCAATTCATGCAAATATGAGAGTATGATATAGTCAATTTCTCCACTATCGACGTAATCGATTAGTTTACAACCACCATTACGCGTTACTAATGGAGAATATCCACTTTCTCGATCATCAAGAATCTTTTCGACTAGAATTCCTTTATTGGTGCAATAATTTACAATTGCATTACTTCGTTGCAAACCTCCATCTTCTAATGAAGCAAACCTTACATATCCTACTGCTGTTTTTAACTGTTCCAACATAAAAACTCCTCCTTTTTTAAATCTATATTTTTATTCAAAATCCATCTTGAATCTCTTAGAAAGGTATTCCATCAAATTCGTATGCTTCCTCAGGAATCTCTGGACTATTTACATAAAACATTGAGATTTTTCCAAAGTGAGGAACTTCCAATAAATCATCATATCCATCATCATAATAACTCTCTGAAAGTACTGGTAATAGAACATGGTCAATCCTTCTGTCTTCTGATACTCTTCTTTTAAAATCCTTGAAAGTTGGTCTATATGCAGCGTTGAGTAATTGATATTCAGTTAATTCTTCACTAATATCGTGATACACAGCATGTAACGAGTAGTTCTTATTATTGCAATATTCGTAAAGCGCTTTGTACATATCACTTATAACTTGCCAGTTTGATTCATTTAAATTAACCATAAAGTAACCTACTGCTATTTTTTTCACTAAAATTCCCCCTTTTCATTAAGGAGATTCCGTGGTAATATATAATTACCATAAATAGAATCACCTATATAACACCAAATAATAGTTTTGCTTAGAGTTGCCCACGCCAATGACGCAACAATAAGTAACGGTTAGTAGCAATCATGTTTTACTTTTATTAACCACCTCCTTTAAAGTGCAATTACCTTACTTTTAGGTAGTATAGCACCTTTATCAAAAGACCAAATCGGTATGTCATAAGATATCTGTGACGAATTTATTTGGGCTATCGTCTCCTATTACTGATGGTTACATACTCTTCTATAATATCGAGTCCACCTTCATATATTTCTCCCTCACTTATAATAATGTTTTCTACCGCGCTAGCAACATTATTATATAATTCAACTGTTTTATCTCATTGATCTCCCATATGTTGTAACATCTTAGTTGCCTTAATTGTTATACCTAGAAGCGTTTTTGAATTTTGATCATCAAAATTCATATAAATTGTTGGTTTTCCCATTAAAACTTCCCCCTTTTTAAATCCCTAAATTTTTCTCATATAACAAATCCCCTTGCAAAAAAATTGTTAATAGATAATTTTCTAACTTGATTTTGATTATAAAAGACCCTTGATACGCTTGTAAACCCACTTCTCTATGATTTGAATTGGCGGCAAAATCGTAGATAAATATTTAATTATATTAAAATAATATACAAGTTAGATTAAAAATGCATTATCTGCATAACCCTGCCTTTTTATCTATGAAATGATATTATTGTTCGTTCATAGATAACCTTTCACAAAATTGTCACATTTTGATATTTAATAAAAATGGTCAAACAGCAAAAATTACTGTTTGACCATTTTATGTCCTAGAAAGGGCTAGCAAAAGAAATTTGTCTAAGTTACACCTTGGAGAGGAACACATTCAGGATTTTAAAGGGGAATAATTGTCCTGATATACCTACACTTCTATATGAAATAGCATAACCCTTTATTTATGGCAAAGTATTATAGTAATTTTATTAGCCATTATAATAATTGATCTCAAATATTAATGATTAATAAAACTAGTAAAGGTCACCTAGTCCAAATTTCTTCTACTGCAATCTGTTTGTCCTCAGGAGTAGGAGCAGAATATCTAAGTATCATGTCAGCGCTTGAATGTCCACTTAAAGATTGGATTACGCTGATATCCTGTCCACTTCGAACTAATCCTGTTATAAAAGTATGTCTTAAAGCATGAACATTGAAACCCTGCTTTTCTATTAAATATTGCACTGTTCTAACACTTATTCTTTTACCTCTATTTGATAGAAATAGTGCTTCTTCATTGTCAGACCTTTCTTCAAGATATTTAACTAATGCTCTTCGTGCTTCTTTATTAAGTGGAACTGTTCTCTGTTTGTTTCCTTTTCCTTTAATTACAGTAACCTGACCTTTTCTCTCACTTACTTCGATATCTGATATATCTAAGGCAACCAATTCAGAAAGCCGTAAACCTGTATTTAACAATACTTGTAGAATAGCCATATCTCTTTTATTCTCAGTTCTATCAATTTCTCGTATCAACCTATTCAATTCTAACCTGTCTAGTGCTTTAGGGGCCTCATTTTTATAGTTAGTAGGTTTAACAACCGAAATATCTTCTATTGTATTCACTTGTTGAGACCATTTGCTATACTTCTTAATCGCATTCCAAATTTTATTTACTGTTGCTGGGCTCTTGCGTCTACTCACTAAATAATCAATGTATTGTTGAACGTCGCTTCTCGCGTAATTTGATAAATCTGCTCCAGCCCCTTCCAACCAATCACTAAATTGCTTAATTGAGTGAACATAAGTCTTAATTGTCTGTTCTGATTTTCCTCTCAGTGCTTCTTCTACAAATTGGTTAATCATATTCTCTCCTCCAGATTTTTTGGCATAAATAATTCTATGCAATATTTTTTTACTGTTATTTGCCATAATTCATTTCCTTTTTACTGTTATTTTGTTAACTAATTGCATGGAATACCTATTCTATGCAAATATTCTACGAAATTGCTATAGAAAAAATAATGTCCATATACAAACTGAAGCACAGCTTCAGTTTGTATATGCAAAAAATGAAATAACAAAACTACCAAATATCCACATTGAGCAAAAACCAATTAACATACCAAACGTGATTTCTCCAACCATCTTATTCTTTTGAAGAAGCCATTTGATAATTACACAGCCAATCAATAAAATAATCACAGAAAAGAATGACCAGCGGAAAGCAATTTCTAACCAACTGATAAATTCTCCAAATAGTTCTTTAGCTTCTAAAATATCTTGCTGAAGATCAACCCAATTTTTCATTTGTAAGCACACTCCTTTTTTGAATTATATAGTTCATCTTGTTTGTTTCTTTTCTAAAACCTTCTATAATAAGTTTTACTTGGGGTCCTACCAACAAAACGCGGAAAACATACGCTAAGAGAAATTCCGAGGTAAAAAGGCCGATTTTTCCTACGCTAAGGAATCATCGGCCTTTAATATTATTGAAGAAGAGGGCGTAGGGAATGTAGACTTGTTACTTTTCTTGCATCAAAGTTGTATTCACCAAGAAAATTAATGTGTTCCCATCCTAATGGAGAAATATGTTTAAGTAAGTCTTCTCTCAAATTCCCTTTTTCCTTCAATAGTTTTGTTGCTTCTGTAAGATAAACGGTATTCCATACACTAATGGCATTAATTAGAATGTTTAAAGCACTTGCACGTTGTAGCTGGTCTTGTATTCCTCGTTCCCGCAACTCACCTCGTTTTCCAAAGAATAAGGCTCTCGCTAACCCATTCATCGCTTCTCCTTTATTTAGTCCCCGTTGAATTCGACGGCGTAGTGTTTCGTTAGATATGTAATCCAAAATAAAAATGGTCTTTTCGATTCTCCCCATTTCTCGCAAAGTAGTTGCAAGTTTATTTTGTCTCGCATACGACCCTAATTTCCCCATCATAAGTGAACCGGACACTTTTCCTTCTCGAATAGAATGAGCTACACGTAATACGTCATCGAAATTCTCTTGAATAATTTTTGTATTAATACGACCACGGAGTATATTTTCTAATTTATGGAATTCACTTGGCGTTTGGATCGTGAATAGCTTAGAGTCAGCTAAATCACGTAGCCTTGGTGCAAAACGAAATCCTAGTAAATGACTCAATCCAAATACTGAGTCGGCGTAGCCAGCTGTATCTGTAAAATGCTCTTCAATATTTAAATCTGTCTCATGATGAAGTAATCCATCAATAACGTGGACAGCATCACGAGCATTAGTATTAATGACTTTCGTATAAAAACTTGAAAATTGATCACTGGTAAATCGATAAATGGTTGCCCCTTTTCCAGACCCATAGTGTGGATTGGCATCGGCATGTAACGATGAAACACCAACCTGTACGCGCATTCCATCAGAAGAAGAGGTACTTCCATCTCCCCAATAGGAAGCTAGTTTAAGCTTATGTTGAAAATTTACTAATGTCGCTTGTGCACGACTTATAGCATCATCAAATAAACGCCATTGTGCTGCATTAGCCATTTGATGATAAGTAACTCCTGGTGTCGCTTCTGCCATTTTAGTAAGTCCTATGTTAGTTCCCATCGCCATGAGAGCAGCCATGAGAACAACTTTTTCCTCTCCCTTTGGCGGGCGATTGGTTGAGGCATGTATCAACATTTCGTCAAATCCTGTCCAGTGTGCTACCTCCATTAAAAGATCAGTGAGCTTTATTCTTGGCAACATATTATATAAAGACAGGCTAAAAGCTCTCGCTTCTTCGGGTGTATTCTTCTCCAAACGGTCCAATCGGATCTTAGCCTTTTCGATAGTTACTCCTTCTAAAGAATCAAGATTATTTGAAACCCATGTAAGGCGTTGAGCTAGTGACTTTCTTCTTTCCTCAAGATATTCATCTGCCGATGAACGAACGGCTAGTTTAGTATCCGTAAGACGAGTTGTTGTCCAATCTTCTTTAGGAACAAGATACTCTTCAAAATCTTTATGAAGTCTACTACCGACTACGGATATGTCGCCTGAACGAATATGATTTTTCAACTCTGTTAGTGCAGCCATCTCGTAATAGTGTCGGTTAATTATTCCATCATCACCATAAACATGCTTCTTCCAACGTTTAGGAATAAAATCTACCGGGGCATCATTTGGAATTTTTCTTTTACCAGATTCATTCATTTCATTTAGCGTCTTTAAGGCTTGCAATAGTGGCTCTGTACCTTGTGTAGAACGAAATTCAAAAGACTTAAGAAAAGTAGGAGTATATTTTCTTAGATAAGAAAAACGATTTTCTAACAAATCTAGATAATCGTAATCCATCGGTCGGGCTAATTTTTGAGCTTCTTCGACGGAAGAAACAATTTTATCCCACGGCATAATCTTTTCAATAGCATTAAATGGATCAAGCCCTTCATTTCGTGCTTGGATAAGTGCTGAACCAATATCTGCAAAATGTACGACTTTTTCATTCACTGCTTTTCCATTTTCTTTTTGCATTTCTTCTTGTGTTTTACGTCCTTTTGATTGCAAGATCATCATTTGTCGATCATGAATTTCAATTGCTTGGTCAATTAAATCCTGACTATGAGTCACAAGATATGCCACGAGAATTGCATATTTCTTTTTTTCTTTAAACCTTCGAAATGAGTGTGGTTCATACCTTGCTCCAATACGAGATAATTGAAGTAAACGATTGGGATGGATATGTTCTGAATTTATTTCTAATTTTAAATCTCGAATATATTCTAAGCGCTTTATTACTTTTAAAAAGGCTTCAGGTGAAGAGTGTCCGGGAAGTTCTCTAAGCCATGCTAAGGGGGTTTTTCTATTGTCTACAAATGGATCTATAAGTTTATCTAACTTTTGTTTTTGCCATTTAGATAGAGTACAAGTTAATGATTTAAAAATTCTTTCCTCTGCTCGTTGACGAGTTTCCCAAACAAGTCTTTCTATAGTAGTCATACCAGGGAGAATAATTTTCTGATTCCGTAGTTCTTCTTGTGCTGTACGAAGAAGATACATTGAATTTCCATTTTGAAGGGCATGATTCAACAGAAACTGAGCTACCTTGCGGTAGTTCCCTAGGGAAAAATTTTGATAACCATAAACTTGACGGATTTCTTCCATATGCTCATGTTTAGTTGGCTCTCGTTGGGCATATAAAGAAAATGAATTAGGATTAACATTTATTTGTCCAGCTATGTATTGGATTATGTAATCTGGTATAGGTCCAACATCTGAAAGGGACCATCCTGGGTAGCGTAGAACACATAATTGAACAGCAAAGCCTAAACGATTATGATCTCTTCTGTGTCGTTTAATAATTTCAAGGTCATATTGTGAAAAAGTATAATAAGTTTCTAGTTCACTTTCGCTCATATCAGCTGGAATTCGTACAAATTCCGTTCTTTGATCTTCTGTTAGTAATTCTTTCCCTCTCATGCTACAACTCCTTGCTAGATATCTTTTTCTTTTCTAGATAACGATATAAGGTTGTCGCTCCAATCCCTGTTGCCGTCTTAATTTGAGATAAAGAGTAATCTTTGCTTTCGTACATTTTTATAGCAAGTTCTATTTTCTTTAAATCAACCTTCGGTCTGCCTCCGTTTCTTCCTCTAGCTCTAGCAGCCGTCAATCCATCTTTCGTTCGTTCACTAATAATATCTCGTTCTAATTCTGCTATGCTGGCCAACATTCTAAAAAAGAATCGTCCCATAGCAGTTGTCGTGTCAATCTTGTCTTGTATGGAGACAAAATGAATACCCTTTGATTCAAAATGTTCCATAAGCTCAATTAAATGTTTGGTACTACGACTGATACGGTCTAATTTATAGACAACTACCGTGTCGCCTTTACGCAAAACTTTAAGAAGCTCGTCAAGCTGCGGACGGTTTTTTCTCTTGCCTGACTCCTTTTCTTCAAAAGTCTGGTCCACTCCGTAGTGAGTCAATGCATCGAGTTGTAACGATAATGACTGATCTTGTGTACTGACACGTGCATATCCAAATTTCAACAAGAATTCCCCCTTTTTTAATGTCCTAACTATACCAAAAAGGGGTTTGTAATAGATATATTGGTATTTAGATTTTGGTCATATTTTTGGTTATGCATTTTAAGTAGTTTTTGAGGTTTTAGAGAAGTTCTCTGTTTTTAACCAAAAACGGTCGTTTTCGGCATTGGAATCATTTAATTGAAGGGAGTAATATATATATTGACTATGTACTATGGTACAGGGTTTATACTTTATATGAGGTGAGATAAATGCAATTTCGTATTGGAGAACTGGCTGAAAAGTGCGGCGTTAATAAAGAGACCATTCGATATTATGAACGTTTAGGGTTAATTCCAGAGCCTAATCGTACCGAAAAGGGATACCGAATGTATTCACAACAAACGGTCGATCGATTGAATTTCATAAAGAGGATGCAGGAACTAGGCTTTACGCTAAATGAAATTGATAAGTTGCTAGGAGTCGTTGATCGCGATGAAGCAAAGTGCCGTGATATGTATGATTTCACCGTTCTTAAGATAGAGGACATCCAGCGTAAAATTGAAGATCTCAAAAGAATTGAACAAATGCTGATGGATCTTAAAGAAAGATGTCCCGAAAACAAAGATATTTACGAATGTCCCATTATTGAAACACTGATGAAGAAATAAGAGGTGAAACAGGATGAAAAACACAATAAAAAGTTCAGGTTGGTTTCTTGTCGCACTAATCACATGTCCGTGCCATTTGTTTTTACTGCTTCCGTTGTTTGCGGGAACGGCACTGGGCTCATACTTCACGGAATTTAAAGATGTTATTTTCATCGTGATGGGTCTGTTATTTGTTTTCACCCTTTTCAAAGGATGGAGAAAACTGAACCCAGAAATTAAAAATGAAACAACGAAAGAAACAACAACGCATGATTGTTGCAGTATGAAGAGGTTTAAATCATGAAGGAAAAAGTGTCACAGTTAGCCACTATATTTTCAGCTTTTGGTATGGCTGCATGCTGCTTGGGTCCACTGATTTTTATTCCTCTTGGATTAACTGGATTTGCAGGAGCAATCGCCTTCTACTCATTGAAGTATCGGTTATTGTTCAGCATCGTTACCATCATCCTTCTTGCATACTCCTTTTACATGGTTTACGGGAGAAAAGGCAAAAGGAAGAGTTCTATCATCGGCTTATGGATCACGACGTTTTTCGTTTTCTGCATGTTTCTTTTTTTATTTCTAGTTGAAGGTGGACTATAAAAAATGAGGTGCTTTATATGAGCGTAAAAATAATTAGGATTATGATGCTATTATCCCTTCTGTTAGTGGTTAGTGCGTGTAGCAACGAAAAAGAAGCACAAAATACTATAGATGCTAAGAAGGAAGTAAAAGCTACCATTGAAACAACTAAAACAGGGACATTCACGGTTTTGGGGATGGATTGTTGTCCGCCGTCTGTTGTAGAAAGCGTCCTGGAAGAGATAGATGGCGTTAGCAAAACAGCCATTAAAGTCAGTGGAAGCAAGGGCGAAGTAACGGTTTCCTTTAATGATAAGAAAACGGATTTACAGGCAATTAAGACGGCAGTTTCGGATTTCGGGCTTGGAGTCGAATAAAAGGAGGGAGTTAACATGAAAAAATATCGAGTGAACGTTCAAGGAATGACTTGTACGGGTTGTGAAGAGCATGTAGCTGTTGCTCTTGAAAACATGGGTGCAAGAGGGATTGAAGTAGATTTTCGCCGTGGCGAAGCTGTATTTGAGCTACCAAATGGCTTAGAGGTTGAAACAGCGAAAAAAGCGATTGCTGAAGCGAAATATCAACCAGGCGAAGCAGAAGAAGTACAATCGCAAGAAATGATGCAGTTAGGTGATGAAGGTGATTATGACTACATCATCATCGGTTCTGGTGGGGCTGCCTTTTCATCTGCCATCGAAGCCGTGAAATACGGAGCAAAAGTGGCAATCATTGAACGTGGTACGGTTGGTGGAACATGCGTGAACATCGGCTGTGTTCCTTCAAAGACTTTGCTTCGGGCTGGCGAAATCAATCATCTGGCAAAAAATAATCCATTCATCGGATTGCACACGTCAGCTGGTGACGTTGATTTGGCACCATTGATCAAGCAGAAAAATGAACTGGTGACGGATCTTCGAAACTCAAAATATGTGGATTTGATTGATGACTACGGCTTTGAATTAATCAAAGGCGAAGCGAAATTCGTAGATGAAAAAACCGTTGAAGTCAATAGCATTCAGTTGTCAGCCAAACGATTCTTAATCGCGACAGGTGCTTCACCAGCAGTGCCAAACATTCCTGGACTGGATGAAGTCGATTATTTAACAAGCACAACTCTGCTTGAATTAAAGAAGGTTCCTAAGCGTCTTACGGTCATCGGTTCTGGCTATATCGGGATGGAATTGGGACAACTCTTCCATAATCTAGGCTCAGAAGTCACATTGATGCAAAGAAGCCCGCGTTTGTTAAAGGAATACGATCCTGAGGTTTCAGAAGCAATCACGCAAGCCTTGACAGAACAAGGGGTCAACTTAGTGACGGGAGCATCTTTTGAACGAATCGAACAAGATGGAGACATTAAAAAGGTCCATGTTGAGGTAAATGGCAAGAAGCGAATCATTGAGGCAGATCAATTACTGGTTGCCACAGGAAGAACACCAAACACGGCAACCTTGAATTTACAGGATGCAGGCGTTGAAGTAGGCCCCCGTGGTGAAATCGTAATCGATGAGTATTCAAAAACAACGAATTCACGCATCTATGCAGCAGGAGATGTCACGCTTGGTCCTCAATTTGTATATGTAGCAGCTTATCAAGGTGGAGTTGCGGCAGGAAATGCTATCGGTGGACTGAACAAAAAGCTGAATTTAGAAGTGGTTCCGGGGGTTACATTTACAGCTCCAGCAATTGCAACGGTTGGTTTAACGGAGCAACAGGCGAAAGAGAAAGGATATGAAGTGAAAACATCCGTTTTGCCGTTAGATGCCGTTCCAAGAGCACTGGTTAATCGGGAAACAACAGGTGTGTTTAAACTGGTCGCGGACGCGAAAACGTTAAAAATATTAGGGGCTCATGTGGTTGCAGAAAACGCAGGAGACGTGATTTATGCAGCGACATTAGCTGTCAAATTCGGTTTAACCGTAGAGGATCTTCGCGAAACCCTTGCACCATATTTGACAATGGCAGAAGGACTGAAGCTGGCTGCTCTAACGTTTGACAAAGATGTATCCAAACTATCTTGTTGTGCAGGATAACTATCTTTTAATATCAAGCCGATGATTCCTTAGCGTAGGAAAAATCGGCTTTTTTCATGTCGAAATTTGCTTAGCGTATGTTTTCCGCGTTTTGTTGGTAGGACCCCTACTTTAGTTATTTATTTTTTTCGTCTCGTTCAATTAATTATTTGTTGTTATTTCTTCATTTCCCCCAAAATCGGTCAGTTGATTTTTTTTATCTGCAAAATGATTAAATGTTAAGCGATTTCTTGCACGACCTATTTTTTTCATTTTTTTCCTTATCAATATCGCTCATTTTTACTCTGTAGCATTTTTTTCGGTTGAATTTTTTTTTCACCATTAGCAAAGCAATAAGGGACATATTATAAATAAAAAAGTATGTCTACTTCCAACAATACTGTTAGGAGACATACTTTTTTAAACTTTAAACCACATACGCTTATGACCATTTTCATCAATAAACACTTTATTATATTTCTGTTCTCTTTCTTTTAGCAATTTTTTTATGTCAAGCATTGGCAAACACCAAGTATATACTCCACTAAGACAAACAAAGAATGTCACAATACCATAAGCCAGAATACCTGATAATAAATAAACGATTATGCCAAAGATTAATACAATTATACTAAATATAACAATCGATAATGTATCCCAAAATCTTTCCTTTTTCTCACTAGGATTTTCGGCACTTCCAAAAATAATTACAGAATAAAATATGTGATAAAATATTCCACTGCTTACAAATGCTAATATGAATAAGGAATAATAGAAAACTATATCAATTTTTAATGTGAAATGATTAATAGGATACAACATGACAGAACTAATTCCACCAATTAGCAGCGTCCAGAATATAAGAAATGCCAAATATCTTATTCTCGAATTAATCTCTTTCAATTTTAGGTCACCCCCAATTACTAATTACATACATTATAGCGCGTCTTAAAGATAATATCAGGGCCAACTATAAACTAACCTATCAAAAAATTGAATAAATAATCTCTTTCTTCTTTCGAACACATAAAAACAAAAATATCATTAATAGATCGAATAAAAGTAAACTGATAAAAACCTGTTTTATCGTTTCTAGCAAGTGAAAATGTACAATCTTGTAACAGTAACCTCTTCGCCTCTTTTAAATCATAATTATAGAAACCATTCAAAATGTTTGTATATTCTATATCTGATAGGAGATAAACATTCGGCTCTTCGCCTAGGCTTCTTCGCTCCTCTATAAGTACTCCTTCCAACTCCTCATCCCTATCGTTATATATGTAACCCTTTACTTTCAAACCGTATCTTGCATGAAATAAGTTTAACTCCACTAACTTCTCAACAACTATATTTCTTCTAATTTCTACTTTTTGATTCATCAAAATCCTCCCCTTTCATTTTTAAATTGATTGTTAAAAACTGACCAGACCTTAACGGAATTTTCATATACCTTTCTATTAGACATAACTTATAACAACCCTTGTTTAAAAATAAAAAAACAGCAGGGACTAGTCCCTACTGACATGGATGTAACTTTCGCGCTAACTTGATTAATTTGTATCGAACATCTGGCTCTAGTATATACTCTTCCAAAATCGGACAAAGCAGCAAAATCATTTGGTTAAAATCTTTAAAATCTTGGTTAAAACACATTACATTATACTTTTCAATTTTTGTCTTTCCCTTTTTTTGCCTGCCACTCTGTAATCCTCTTTAAGTACATATATGAAATAGAAGAATGGTTCAGTTTCATCTGGCAATAAAAAGCATTTCTTAAATCTTGCAATGAAGAAATTGTACTGAAAATGGTTAAACGTTATTAGTTCATAATCAGCCTTCTTACGAAGTATATCCTTGTTTTTCAAGAGAATCCCTCCAAGTATCTTTAGTGTAATCTTTCTACTTATACACTTAAACAAACACTTGTTCTTACCTTTATTTTGGAAGGAATCACAAGAAGCATTGAACCACTTTTGGATGTTTTGTTGAACTAGTTTTAAGCCTTGCGATTCTATTAGTATCAATACTTGAGCCGTTTGAACTACTATTTACCTAAATGACCATTTTGAAAAGCATTACAAAACTACAAGAGATTATTTGTATACACCTCACATATACTACTGTTTTAATAATTAAACTGGTTCATTTGGCTCAACCCTTTTCTCGCTTGCAAACACTTGGTTCATTATTGGCTCAAGATTGGTTCAACTTGGGTTCTATTTTTACAAAATTAAAGACGGGTTTAATACCCGTCTGCAATTTAAATTTCATCAAAATCAAGTAGTTTTAAACCCTTCCAAGACTTAGTCCTTCTACTGTTATTCATTTGGCTACGTTTAACCAGATTACCATATATACTTTCAATTTTTTTATTAAACTTTGTTTGACTTCCCGCAATGTGTCCATTTTGTTCACAGAAATTTTGCCATGCTGTAAACAGATTAATACGCGCTGTCTCAGCATCTGGATTAAATTCGCAATGTTCATTCATGAATTTCATTACAGGATTATTCTCTTCTCTGTATCTTTGGACTAGTTCACTAGATTCCCTACTTTCTGTAAACTTAAAATTATTTTCATGTATCAATCTTCTTAGTCCGTCTAGAATCCAAAGCAGGATAGCGTCCTTCTCTTTGTATAATTTTTCCTTCAGGTGAGGGTCTTTTTTTGCAGGTACATGCTTAAAAGGGATAATACTTAACCTGTTGTAAAAAGCATCACTAGTATCTTTACTGTAATTATCCGGTAGACCATTTGTGGAGAAAACAAACTTTGCTTTATTATAAAACTCAAATACTTGTCCATATGGTCTTCGTGCAGATATCCTATCATTCCCGGTAGCCGCTTTTAAATAGCCATTATCTTTAATTCCTTTAGCGGGTAGATCAGCAAATATATTGACAACCTTCCCAAACAATTCTGCTTGTTTGTACTCATTATCAGACAAGTCTTGTAATGGAATGTGTGATTTAGCATTATCGGTTAAGAGATTCTCTAGAGTTGCTGTGATAAAAGTACTTTTCCCTGCATCTCCCGGTCCATCAAATATGAAAATCATCTTTTTGGAATCTGTTAATGGAGTTAAACAATACCCTACCATTTCCTGCAGCAGCATTTGAAGTTCTTTATCCGGTACTGCACTATTAATAAACTTATTGAAGTTTTCTCCATTAGCGTTCGGATCATAGTTTGCTTGTATTTGAATTGTAGAATAGTTATCTATTGAGTGACCTTTAGTAAACTCCCAAGTTTGTAAATCAAATGTTCCATTTAGAAGATTTAACTTAAAGGGATACTTATTTATTTCGTGCGGAAACTTATTAATTCGACTATCTATCTTCCACAATTGAACAACATCATTTATAACCTGGGACTTAGCATATTCAGGTGTTAATAACTCTTTTACTATCCCCTTATCCTCATTCTCATTCGCTGGTCTATACACCCCATTATCAAAAAAATATAACTTTCCCGTTGAATTGATGACAGGAACATTTTTTATGAGGTATTCCGACAAAAAACCTCGATGTATATAACTAAAGCCTTTATCTGATTTCCTTAAAAATGGGCCAACAAGTCGAACTTCATTATCTATGTATTCTACCTTAAATCCTTTCGGTCCAATATATTCATTTCCGTCTTCGTCGTATAAGACACTCTTCCAGATAGGGAGATTTTCTGTGTCTTTTATTGAGACTTGTTTTAAATCCTTTTTTTCATATTCTTCAACTTTTTTATTTAGTTCCTCAGTAGAAACTGTTATTTCTTGATTGTTTTCTCCATCAATATTACTCCAATTTGGTGGTGTAACTTTGTTTTTAAATTCTTTAGATGTAGCCATATTACATCACTCCCCTTTCCTCATTACACAGGGTTTAGGAGTGTATATTGTGTTTTATATGTATGCTTTTTATTGTGTTGTGAAGACCTGTTAGATGGCTTAAAAATACATGCATGTTGGTAGTTTAATCTCTTCTAAGTTCAACTCCTTCAGGAGCCTTAACAATTGTCCAACCTTTAATTAGAAATAAAGGTAATTTATTTGTGGTACCATATCTGCTAACCTTTTCAAATTGATAATAATCCCCCACTTTTTTTCTTAATATGAAATACTCTTGACCATTATATTGATTAGATTTAAAGAAATTAACTAGATACCCTTCCTTATACAAATCAATTTTATTCTTTCCCCATAATTTTTTTGCTTCCACTACTTCTCCGGTTTTAAAATTTGGATAATACTTTGGCAATGCTCTCACCTCCTTTTTACTTTACAACGTTTCTATTAAACAAAGATAGATGCTCACCTGCTAATTCTTCATATAAAAATTTATTTCTTTAATATTTAAATTAACTTTATGGATATATTGATACTAAGGGTATTTTACTGAGGGGGACTATTTGATAGCTATTTTGTACGGAAATAAAGGGAAATTTCGAAGCCTTTTATAATAATTCTGTAGATTCTTGTTTTTCTCAAATACCACACCAACCTGAAGTACTTATGTTAAAACCGAAAGCAAATACAGTCACAGAAAGAGATCATATACATATAGCAAAACTTGTAGATTACTCCCAATTAGAAATTACTAACAATAACCAGATAACTAGAGGCAAAAACATTGAATTTGTTTGGATTATCTGACTTCCATCATGGTTATATGGATGTTGGGGTTATTAGCGACTTTCTGTCTATACTTGAGGAAATTACATAAAAAATTCCAACAAAATTTAGAAATCAATTGTGTAAATGTAAATGTCTGTATCAAAATGTACATTTTTGCTTATATAAGCATGTACACTTTTGACCGTTATACGGCTCTCTATACAAGTGAGTGCATAATTACAACTTGACACGGAGCCTCTGCGGGCATGATTATGCCGCTAAAAAGCCAGCAGTAACAAGGGCTGGCAAGCCAACCAAGGCTATCATACCCGCCACTCCATGTAAAGTTGTAATATACAGGGGAAATCAAAAATGTACATCTTTAAACGAGCGTTTTTGTACATGCTTAATTCAGCATTTGTAGTGTAAAAAAACATAACACCTTTTGTTTATAGAGACAATCTACCCTAAATAACCTTTAAGTACATTTTTTACAGATTTTCACTGCGCAGTATCGTTGTACTGCGCAGTAAGAACAGTTATAAAGACAGATATTACTGAAGCATCTAAAAGTGAATGATGATTTAAGTGAGTTCCCTACTAGGCAAAAAAAAACAGAAGAGTTTGCCGTTTTTTTTACAATCGTTTCAAAATATTTCTTGAATTCATCAGTTATCACTCATTTCTATTCTATACTTTTAAGGACTAGATTCTGCTTCAGTCTATCCAAAATCTCTACCTCTAGTTGGCAAGCCTCCATAAGATAGGTTTCAACGGTTCCATATCGCTCGTTAATATTGGCATATAGTTGCTCGAGCACTTCGGGATGCGCCTTTAATATGAATTCTATACGCTCTGAGGACACTTGGAAAAGTGTCATCCATCTCATAACTTTTATAAATTTATCTAATCGATGTTTGAAGTAATCGTTGGTTAAGAGATATTCTTCCAATACCCTTTGATATGGAACCCCAACTAAGGACTGAATGATTGATGCAATAATCCCTGTTCGATCCTTTCCAGCTGAACAATGGATGAGCACCGGCCAATTTTTATCATCAGAGATTAAGGTAAATACCTTTTTTATTTGTGGAGTTTGATAGAATGCAATACTATGATAATACTCCCTAGTAAAGTTTTTAAAATCGTCTGCTCCTGTCTTTCGAAACAAAAAGCTAAGAAACTTTCGGAAATTAGCATCTTGAGTCTCTATGGGAAGTAGAGGAATGTTCACAGAATTAATCTCTTCTGCAGTCAGTAATAAGGGCATATTCTTGTTGTATTCTTTTTCTGATCGAAGGTCTAAGATTGTTTTAATCTTATATTTCTTCATTCTTTCCAGATCACATGGAGTCATGTTAGATAATTTACCAGAGCGATAGAGTACACCTTGTCTTAAGGTAGATCCTTGCTCTGTTTTTACCCCTCCGATGTCACGAAAATTATATATTTTTTCAAAGTGTATTAATTGGTTGTTACTCATAATTCTCTCCCGCTTATCATTACTTATTTATGGTGTTCTTCAATATAGTTTTTCAGAGTTAACTAATCCATCCTGCCCTTCTAAATTTAAAGAAAAATTTTAATTCAAATACTATATCCTTCCCTATTCTTCAGGTGTAATGTGTCTAACATGTAAATAGAATATCCTTGATTGATGGTATTTAAGTGGACGGTGCTTATATCCGATCATTAGCTCTAATTCTTTTGTACATCTGAAAATCCCACTCGGTTTTTAAAAGAGAATAACAATATTGATCTGCATACTCCCCATTAATCAAGGAGTAGCCACGTAAAACCCCTTCCTGATAAAAACCAAACTTACGTAAAATTTCTTTTGACGGTGTTGCATCTATGTTGGTAAATGCCTCGATGCGATGCAAATTCATTTCATGAAAGCCAAAACCGATGACATGAGTTAATATTTCAGTCATGTATCCTTTTCGCCAATATTGCTTTCCTAAATCATAAGCAACCTCACCCCTAGACCCGCGTTGGACCTCCCAACCATTGAATCCGCACGTTCCTATAAGAGTATTCGTATCTTTTTTAATAATCCCCCACCTAAGTGCTTGATTTAAATCAAATAGTTTGTTCATAAATGAAATTACACCTTCTGCTTCCTCTACACTTGTTAAAGGGCGAATCCCCATATCTTTTGTAACATCTTTATCCGATAGTACCTCTAGGACACCTGGAGCATCAGCTAATGACATTTGTCGAAGTAAAAAACGATCCGTGTTAATAATCGGAAACTCTTTAAATTCCATTCTCTTCTCTCTCCTCCTCACCTTTTGTAGTGGTTTGCTTCTCTAATAAATAGTTAGAACCTTTTAAATTAAAGCAGGTATTGGATTAACCTCTGCTCATTTTCCCTTGCATCATCCAAATGAAAGGCATGGGAAGATTTATCCGACCATAATAACCTTTTTCCTTCTGGAGCATCTAGATTCTCATAGTATCTTTTAATTAGTTCAGGCATAACATGCTTTTCTTTACTTCCATGAATAAACATGACAGGTATTTGTAATGAGGGAACCTCTGTAAAGAAGTCGAAGGTATTAATATCGTTGAGCAATTCTTCCGTATACGAGAGTTTAAAGCCGCGTATAAGGGAATTGTATACGTCGATAAGAGAGTAATCCGGTGACTGCAACATAATTTTAAGTCCCGAAAAAAATGTCGCTGACTTTTTATCACCTGCATCATGGAACATCGAATTGTATTTAAATTGCCATTTACGAATTGCAGCCCACTGTTTAAATCCATCTAAATAAGGTGGCTCCCCAACGGCAAGCAAATCCTTTATCGCTTTTTGATGATTCTTCACCTTCGATATTTCCATCAGCCACTTGTAACTTAACTTGTCATTTTCAACCCAGTTCGTAATTTGTGAGAACCCGGTATATGAATAATATTTTTCTGGATAAGATGCGGCAAGCGACAGTCCAATCACACTCCCCCACGAATGTGCCATGAGGTGGATTTTTTCTTGACTAAACCGGTTCCTTAAATAATCGGTAACCTCACACCCATCTTGAATAAATTGCTTTAAGTTCATCGTATTTTTTGAATTTGCTTTGCATACGATTTACCTGTACCACGCTGATCCCAGAAAACAACTGTAAAATGCTTGACTAATTCCTTTGTCGTCATTACTAAAGCATAATCACGTCCCCTATTGGAGACACCAGGCACCGGCATGCTTGGGCCTCCATGAATAAAGAGTAAAACAGGTGCACCAGGATTATCCGCTTGTATTAAGATGCTTTGTTTTATCCCCCCCTATTGTAATGCTCTCTACACTGCTTATACCTTGTGCTGTAATTACAAAATCCTTGCTATGGAATATTTTCATAAAGCCACCTCATATTTTATTTTCAGCTATGTAAAGAACAATGTTGACTATAATAGTGTTAATTGAAGCGCAAGATAAACGACATCAGCGATGAGTGCTTCTTCACTACTAATCCTTTCGAATAGCATATCTTTTTCAGTAGCTAATGAGAACGCCCAGCGTTATCGGCCGTATCAAGTAGCTGATGAAATGGAAATTAACGTTACCAATAAATGAGCCTAATTTTAATGAAAGAAAAATAAGTTTCACTTGCAGTGGGTAAGCTCAATAGAGGTTGCATCTAGCTAAAACATATGAATGAACAGTCTCTACATCCCCGTAAATTTATTTAAAAACACTGGAACACAAAGGTTTAAAATGTGAGCAACAATCACCCAACGTAAACTTTTTGTCTTATAAAAATATGTACCCCATGCTAAACCCATTAGAAATACGGCAGTCCAGGTGACAGGACTCCGATTTGCAATGGAAAACACTCCCCACGTCAGAAGCCCTCCTCCAGAGGCGGATTAATAAGAAAAGTAAGTATCCAAAGTGAGATGATTAATCCTGAATCTAATGTATGCCATCCAAATATGAATGCAGGCAGGAAGGAGTGACGGAAAAGGCTAAAATAATCCAGCCTTTATGCCCTTTGGCTTTTGCAACCAACTTGTAAAAGTAGTTCTTTTATGACGATAGATTATAAATGCCATCGTACTCCAATAAATAATAGCTAGCGGTACCCATGCCCATTCATTGATTAACCGCACAGCAATGGTTGCTGTCAAAAATCCTAAACCAACAACTAATATTGGAGAAAAAATCATTAAGCTTCGATTTTTATCGTTCACATAGAATTCCTCCTAAAAAGAAAGAGTCCTCCCCATATAAACCCGAGTCCAGTAATAATTGCCCCGGTTGTGGAGATGAGCGGTTCTAAATTTCCTGCTACCGTCCCTAGTGCAAAAACAATCGTTCCAAGAATAAGTAATAGTCCAACTGCAGATGGAAATAGTTTCGCTCTCACCATTGAAATACCAACGAAGATCATCCCCAATACAAAAAGCAGTGGACCAAACGAGTAAATAAAGTGATTTGTACTAACTGCAAATATTTCATCAATCTTAACATTTGAAACGCCAGCCATCTCGACAAACACAATGGCCGTTACGATAATCGTGCCAATTACACCTAAAACCATACCTATTGATCCGAAAATACCATTTTTATCTCTTTGTGATTCATGAAATCCAAAAAACGCAAAAACGATGAGAAGATGAGCAATAAATACAATGGCTTTTCCTATTACTATACCTTCCCCATTTGAAAACAGTAGATTAATAGAGTGAGCTGTAGCAAGAGAGAAACCTGCAATGATAGACATAACTCCACCTAGTTTGATTCGAAACGCATTCTCCATTCACCTATCCCCTTTATTTGTTGATGACTACATGGCTTATTGTTTCCATACATACATTAGGATTTTGTTAACTATGACTAATGCCCCAAAGACAAATGCTAATGTCGGTTTACCTACAGCTAATAGTGCCAAAATCGCACACCCGAAAATAGTTACTTCAAGTAAAATACGATATCCCCCTGTTAAGGGTATTTGTGCTGCTGGGGAACCAAATAGCCCCCATATCATCATGATCAATAAGGGTGCACCAATACCTAGTAGTATTTTAAAAACTATTCCTTTACCAACAACAAAGCCCCAATAGCTAACTGCTACAATAGTACATACTTCCAAAATAAACAGTAATACGAGATTCATAAACAAGTTAATTACACCCCATTAAAAGGAAGGTGTCTAAAAACAAAGGATTTGAACATTTAGACAACCTCCATTAGTATCTGAATTACCAAATTTGTGTTTTTAATAGTAATTTCTTCCTTTATATTCTAATGAACGAGTATTGTCAATCATCAAATTATTATAGACTAAGAGGAATTTTGTTTACCTTCCATTGATGCTCCTAGTCTTCTTCAATACAGTTGTCGTAAGCCACATGATTAGAAAATAGGAATAGTGGGATGCATAACTCTCGATCTTACCTATCACGCTTAGGCCACCAAACTCTTACAAATAAAACCAATTGTTTTAATAGAAAACAAAAACTTCCAATAATATTTAAGTTCTTTATTGAAAAATGATTACAAACTACTAGCTGGTTTTCTTAATAGAAAATTTTATTCTTTTTTTACCTTTTACAAATTGAATAAACCAATATAGAGCCACCCAAGGTAAAATATATTTTGTTGACCATTCCATTATATTTATAATAATTCCTAAAGAATAATAACCTACTAAATATAAAACAATAAAAATTACTACTAACCCTAATGAACCATATAATAAATACTTCATTTTTATATCCCTCTCTTTACTAGTAATATATATAAATACTAAGCTTGTACTGTAATGGGATGCTTGAAATATTCAGGTAAATCTAAATTATTTTTTATTTTTATGAACAGCACATCGTTCTCGGTATCAATTAACTTTTTACTAATTACAATATCCCGGTAATCTGGAGTATAATGAAAAACTACATTTTTCGTATCTTCGTTAGCAATTCTATTTATAACATCAGAAATAGTTACTTCCTTTTGGCTAATTACATCAAAAAGATGGAGAGTTTCCCCATCGTGCATATGAATTGTAAACAAATCTAAATCATCTATGTAATAGATGTCCTGACTAAAGACATTTAGACAATAAAACATAAGCAATTCCTGTGAATTCTCTGAACCAAAAATAAAAGATACTGGTAATCTACCTCTACTATATTGGAAAATTCTATTTAACACTTCAGAATCAGTACCATTCAGTTTAGTCACTCTTCTGACTGGAATTATTCTTGACGGTATATTCATTGTAAACTGATGTTCCGGTACTCGCTTAAAACCAAACTTAGGATAGAAATCTAGCACAGTAGAATTAGCAAATAAGTACATAAAATCATATTGGTTCTCATAATGTTCAAGCACTATTTCCATTAACTTACGAGATAGTCCTAATTTTCGAAAATCAGGATGAGTCATTACCGTACCTATTTGAATCCCACGCTTTTTTTCATTATTAACTCAACTTTCGCACCAAAAAAATAAGTGCAAATCGTTAGTTGTATTGCGTCTATGGTCTATTAAATATGTTGCTTGACAGTGTTTAATAAAATGAAATAACACCTCATTCTTTGGTATAGTGTAA
>NZ_CATNHG010000116.1:0-25827 GCF_950097965.1 Bacillus sp. T2.9-1 | reverse complement strand
TAATCTCTTTTGTATATACAGTTTTTTTGCCCACGCAAAAACACCTCCGAATAATGTCACAATACTTATCTCAAGTATTGCCATTTTGGAGGTGTTTTATATTGTCTCACTATTTTAGGTTAGTCCATCGGATAGCAATTGAAAAGGAGCTTTTTTTATTTACTTTTGTTAACTAATAGTAAACCTTTTGTATAAATAATACTCTAATAGTTCTTGAACTTTATTCCGAAGACGTGGGTTAAAGTAATTATGATATTCCTCATAACCGTTGTAAATAAACAAAAACATGGTAAATGCTTCATCACGATTTACTTCTTGAATCTTCAAAGCATGCTTATACATATAATTCTTCGTTTTTTTTAACTCCGTTTGTACTGCATTCATTGTATTTTCTATAAGGTCTATATAAGGTTGTTTTAGCTTAAAATTACTTTTTTTGATGACCTGCAGATCCCGATTAAGTATAGTTAAAAGCATAGGAAGATAAATAGCTTTTTCCATAATGTCCCTTTCTATTTCAGGAATTCGTGTCATAATCATTGACCCCTTCTTATATGTTATAGAACATTTGTTCTTATTCGATAATACCTTGTTTGGCTGTAATTTTCAAGTTGATAATGATATTTTTCACAGTCTCTAAAAAGCATGTTACATGTAAATTTAGGAAGGTGGATATTAATGCTGTAATTCCTGAAAAAATTTTTTAGAAGAAAAGAGAGAGAGAAGGAGGGGAAATTATTTCAGTTGTCGAAATATATAGTTACTTTAAATAAGGGAAGGAAGATGAAATTGAAAGAAAGCTATAGAATAAATGCAGAAGCTTTGTATGAATTAAAATCTGTCGTTGATCCTCAGGTTAATGAAAAAGGACAGGAATGTTTATATGTACTCACTTCCATTTGTAAAGAGACCGATAAGTATTATTCCAATATTTTTTATAAGCGTCTAGATACATTAGATACAACTCAATGGACATTTGGGAAAGATCGAAACTATTCACCAAGATGGTCACCGAATGGAGAACAAGTTGTCTTTATTTCGAATCGATCTGGGAAAAATCAATTGTTTTTATTAAATAAGCAAGGTGGAGAAGCAAAGCAACTAACCTTTTTAGCCAATGGAGTAAGTAATCCAGTTTGGTCCCCGGATAGCAAGGAAATAGCTTTTCAATGTAATTTAAAAATGGGAGAAACAGTTGAAGACAAAGAAAATATAACGGAGAAGAAAGAGGAAAAGGTTACTTCACTAGAAGTAACTAATATGAAGTACAAATCGGACGGCAAGGGCTTTTGGGATGGAAGCTATGATCATATTGCTATCATAAATATAGAAAGTGGCGATCTAGAGCAGATTACATCAGGAGAAAATAATTATTATGTGCAAAGCTGGTCCCCTGATGGACAGTACATAGCAATTAGTGCAGATGAAAGCGATGAAAAGGATTTTAGCTTTATTGCAGATATTTATCTATATAATAGAAAAGAACGGAACTGGAAGAAGGTTACAGAAAGTAATGGCTCTTATGGAAAAGCAACTTGGACACCTGATAGCAAAAGACTAGGATTGATAGGAAGTGGCAGAGAATACGAGAATGCGACTCTGTCAAAAATATGGGTATATGATTTAGAATCTGATTATCTACAATGCTTAACACCGGAATGGGATGTAAATGTTGGCGATTATGCAATCGGAGATTTTCAACAGGGATCTGTAACACCTGGCATACTATGGGGAGAGGATAATGAAAGCTTTACTTTTTTAGGAACTGACCATGGAAATACCATTGTCTATTTTGGAAATATTTCAGGTGCAATCTATCCGTCTCTTATCGATAATCATCATGTGTATGGGTTATCAACTGGCGGAAGTTTAAAAAGAGCGATTGTAGCTATTAGTACACCTACACATCCAGGAGATTTATACACCCTAAATTTAGAGACAGGCGAGGTTCAGCAAATTACAGATGTAAATAAAGAGTTTGCGGAAACACATACATTTTCTGAAGCTGAGCCATTACAATTTCATTCTCGAGATGGCTGGGAGCTGCATGGGTGGTTAATGAAGCCACAAGACTTTAAAGCGGGCGAAAAATATCCAATGGTAGTAGAAATTCATGGGGGACCACATGCAATGTATGCTAATTCCTATTTCCATGAATTCCAAACACTAACTTCTAATGGGTTTGCGGTATTGTTTATTAATCCGAGAGGAAGTCATGGCTATGGGCAGCAATTTGTAGATGCTGTACGTGGAGATTATGGCGGGAAGGATTATGAAGACATTATGGATGCGGTGGATTATTGTCTAGAGACATTTGATTTTATCGATGCTTCTCGTTTAGGGGTTACAGGAGGGAGCTATGGTGGCTTCATGACAAACTGGATTATAGGTCATACGGATCGTTTCAAGGCAGCAGTCACACAGCGCTCTATTTCCAATTGGATAAGTTTTTATGGAGTTAGTGATATAGGATACTACTTTACTGATTGGCAAATAAAAGCAGACTTAAATGATATTGAAACACTGTGGAAGCATTCTCCATTAGCTTATGTAAATAATATGCAAACACCATTGCTTATATTGCATGGAGAAAAAGATTTTCGTTGTCCAATTGAACAGGCAGAGCAATTATTTATTGCCTTAAAGGTGCAAAAAAAAGAAACGAAATTTGTCCGTTTCCCAGAATCAAATCATGAACTTTCAAGAAGTGGAAAACCTACACTTAGAATAGAAAGACTAAACTATATTAACAATTGGTTTTTGAAATATGTATAACGATTAAATAAAAGGGTGCCATCTGGCGCCTTTTTTTATGCGCAAAATTATTATTTTTGCCTATATAATCTGAAGCAAAATGGGTCTTCCATTTTTAAGATTAACTTATAAAATACCGAAGTATAAGTAAGTGTATATAAATAGAAAAAGTATAATTCTATCCTGTAATGTAATTTTAAGCAAGAAAAAAATGTAGAAAAGAACTTTTTTTGTTATGATAGTAAAAAGAAAGCTATCCATTAAGAAATGAAAGAGTTCAATAGCAAACAGGATTTACAAGGAGAAGAAGGTCTATATTTTTGTACAAAGGTTACACTTGATAGTAATAAAGAGTCATAAAAAAATAAAAAGAACTTTAATATGGAAAGGATTAATGAAATGGGGAGAGCGGAATATAGAAAAGGAAAGAAAAGAAGGAAATTACGTAAAGGGAGGGTTTTCTTTCTATTCCTAATTCTATTTATATTTTTGGTAGGTATATACAGTATTATTCAATTTAAGCAAGGAGAAAAACAGTCGTTAGGGAAGATTGGAGTAGACGAGGTTAAATACGAATTTAATGGGGAAAAGGATAGTAATGGTGGAACGAATATCCTTTTGCTTGGAAGTGACCAGCGTAAAGGGGAAAATCAATCCAGAACAGATACCATAATGGTAGCCCAATATCATCCTGATAATGGTACATATAAACTAATATCACTCATGAGAGATATGTATGTGGATATACCTGGATATAGTCAAGGGAGGATTAATACTGCCTATACTCTCGGAGGTCCTGAGCTTTTAAGGCAAACAATCAAACAAAATTTTGATATAGAATTGCAATATTATGCGATTATTAATTTTGAAGGATTTGAAGCTGTAGTTGATGAAGTATTTCCAGATGGTGTGGAAATCAATGTAGAGAAACAAATGTCTGAAAATATAGGCGTAACGTTGGAGCCAGGATTGCAACATTTAAATGGCAAGCAGTTACTAGGCTATGTGCGTTTCCGACATGATGCAGAATCTGATTTCGGAAGGGTGGCAAGACAACAAAAAACATTGCAAGCACTTGCTGATCAAGTTTCTGCTGTACAGACATTTGCTAAGCTGCCAAAACTAGCAGGGGTAATAATGCCTTACATTAATACGAGTATGGAAACAGGGGATATGCTGTTTATTGGGAAGGAATTATTGACTTCAAAAAATCATGAGGTAGAGTCGCTAAGAGTTCCAGTAGATGGAAGTTTCCAAGATATGCGAGTAAATGGAGCTGCTGTCTTATCTGTCGATTTAGAAGCGAATAAAACAGCAATAAAAGAATTTTTGGCACAATAAATTGAATTATCTTTAACATATTCTTTATATTTTAGAAAGAATAAAGAATTAAACTAGAATAGTTAAGTAGATTGTTTGCTAATAAATGCTATAGCAACAAAAGGTTCTAATAGAAGGGAAATGGTATGAAGTCCACTTGTGTTTTAAGTGGATTCATCAAAAACGCCAGAGTTAAAAGAATACAAATACAAAAAGATGCGTAAGTTGTTATACAAGGGGTTTTGCTCATGGATATGAACTTAATTAAAGAATGGTTTACGCTTGAAAATATAATGGACTTAATTGACAGTTATCGCTCGTTCGGACCGTTGCCAGGGGTCTTATTGCCAATGATTGAGGCGTTTATCCCTTTTTTGCCGCTTTTTGTTTTTATTATGGCTAATGTAAATGCTTTTGGATTTTGGCTAGGATTTTTATATTCATGGGCTGGAACAATCTTAGGTGCATTGCTAGTATTCTCGATAATCCGAAAGTATGGGAAAAAAAGACTGCTGAGCTTTTTAAGAAAACATAAAAAGGTGCAGAAACCAATAATCTGGATTGAGCGACATGGATTTGGTCCGTTGTTCTTAATGCTATGTTTTCCGTTTACACCTTCTGCACTTGTAAATATAGTGGCTGGTTTATCGAGAATTAGTACGAGCCAATATGTGCTTGCCGTTATAGCAGGTAAACTAGTCATGATTAGTACGATTAGCTTTATTGGCTATGACTTGAAATCAATGATTGCGCAGCCATTACGTACAATACCTGTTGGGATAGCTATCTTTATTCTTTGGGCTATTGGGAAACGAATCGAGATAAAAATGAATAATCCGGGAATGGAAGAGAAAGAGAGAAGCCATTAGAAAAGATGGTCTGCAAAATTTATTTGGAGGAGATAGAGGTTGAAAGAAGCTATAAAGAAAGAAAGCATAGAATGGTTAAAGGCATTTGCAATCGGGATTATCATCTTTGTTATAATTCGTGCTTTTTTCTTCTCCAATTATGTAGTGGAAGGTGAATCGATGATGCCTACATTACAGGACGGAAACAAATTAGTTGTTAATAAAGTTGGTTATAAAATGACTGATTTTGATCACTTTGATATTATTGTTTTTCATGCAAATGAAAATGATGATTATGTGAAACGAGTAATTGGCATCCCTGGAGATAGAGTAGAATATAGAGATGACCATCTATTTATAAATGGGAAAAAGTATGAGGAGCCATTTCTAAATGATTATCGTAAACAAGTTTCATCCGGAAGGCTAACGGGGAATTTTACGTTAAAAGAACTAACCGGGGAGGCTACTGTTCCAAAAGGGAAATTATTTGTATTAGGGGATAATCGATTAGGAAGTTGGGATAGTCGCCATTTCGGATTCATTTCCATTGATCAAGTAGTTGGAAAAGTTAGCTTGCGTTATTGGCCATTTAATGAAATTCAATTTACCTTTTAGAAGGATGGATAAAGGAGAACTCAAGTTTGAGTTCTTTTTTCTTTATGTTGTTTTGATTGGTATAAAGTCAGGAGATATCAGCACACGAGGAGTAATAAAGCTTTTCCCTATTTCTCATTTCTTCACGACTATTCGAGTAGTATCGTTTAAGTTGAGGATGAGAAAAATTATCCAGTGTCGCTTTTCTATGGAAACATGTGTTTCTATGATATGATGTTATATACATATAAAGTATTATGGTGATAGAGAAAAAAAGGGGAGGGATTGGATGACTGTTCGCTTATTAGCAGGTCGATCTGGTACTGGAAAAACAACGTTTTGTATAGAAGAGATCCAAGCAAAGCTTGCCGCAAATCCGGAAGGCAATCCTGTAATTTATATTGTCCCAGATCAGATGACCTTTTTATCCGATCAGCGATTACTATCCGGATCTGAGGTTCAAGGAATGTTTCGGGCACAAGTGTATAGTTTTACTCGTCTTGCTTGGAGAATATTGCAAGAGACTGGTGGAATTAGTCGCTACCATATAAATAGTATTGGTGTTAATATGCTCATACGCAAGATTATTGAAGAAAATAAAAATAAGCTAACTCTTTTTAAAAAGGTAGCCGATAAAAATGGATTTATAGAGCAGGTTGAACAACTAGTCACTGAATTTAGGAGATACACGGTTACTCCTGAAGAACTGCTAACAACAAAAGAACAAATAGAGGACAACCAGGAATCAGCAAAGGCATTAATGGATAAAATCAGTGATCTTGAACTAATATATGAGCAATTTGAACAAAGATTGATCGGTAAATACATCGATGGAGAGGATTATTTTCGTTTACTTGCGGAAAAGATGAGTGAATCCTCCTATTTGAAAAGTGCGGAAATTTATATCGATGGTTTTTATAGCTTTACTCCTCAAGAATATTTGATTATTCAACAGTTAATGCACCTTTGTGAAAGGGTAACAATTACCAATACATTAGATCCTTCATTTTCACAACATGATGACTTAAGCTTATTTCGAATGTCGACAGAATCCTTTCAAACCATTCACTCGATGGCCAAGCAAGTAGGAGTTGAAGTTGATATTGTAGAGTTTACGGAATATAAAAAAGATAGCCATCCGTCGTTAATGCATATAGAAACTCATTTTGACAGCAGACCAGTTCAAGCTTATACAGAAGAAACAACAATCAAATTTGCGGAAAGCATTAATCCACGCGCAGAAATAGAAGGGATTGCGCGGGAAATTGTCAAGCTTGTTAGAGATAAGCACTACCGTTATCGGGAGATAAGTTTACTTTCTCGTAATTTGGCTACGTATCAAAATATTATTGAAACGGTTTTTAGAGACTATCATATTCCAATATTTATTGATCAGAAAAGCAGAATGCATGATCATCCTTTAGTAGAACTGATTCGTTCTTCTTTAGAAATTTTTGAAACAAATTGGCGTTATGAGCCTGTATTTCGTTCTATAAAAACGGAGTTACTTTTCCCACTCCATGAACGCAAAAATAATATTCGAGAAAAGGTAGATAGACTTGAAAATTATTGTCTTGCTTATGGAATAAAAGGAAATAAGTGGACTTCCAAAGAGCGTTGGAAATATAGAAGAATCCAAGGATTAGAATGGGAGCAAGGAGTTCAGACAGATGCAGAAAAAGAATTCGAGCAAGAATTAAATGAACTGCGTTTGTCTTTAACTGCGCCGTTAATTCGCCTTCAAAACCGTTTGAAAAGAGGGAAAACAGGACGCGCTAAATGTGAAGCTTTATATCTATTTTTAGAAGAACTTGAAGTACCGCTGAAAATGGAATACTGGAAGAATGAGTTAGAGGAAAAAGGAGAGCTAGTAAAAGCTGGAGAACATGATCAAGCATGGAATAGCATAGTGGAAATGCTTGATCAATTTGTAGAAATACTAGGAGAAGAGGAATTTTCAACGAAGCAATTTGCAACAGTTGTGAATGCCGGTTTAGATACATTGAAATTCTCCCTCGTTCCTCCAGCCCTGGATCAGGTTTTAATCGCCGATATAGAACAGTCTCGGTTAAATGATATAAAAGTAGCGTTTGTTATCGGTCTAAACGAAGGTGTTTTTCCATCGAGATTTCAGGATGAAGGAATACTTGCAGACACGGATAGAGAAGCTTTGCAACAAAAAGGAATGAAGCTAGCTCCTACAAGTAAAACGAGACTGTTAGATGAAGAATTTCTTGCATACAAAGCATTTACTACGCCATCTGATTGTCTTTACTTAACCTATCCGTTAGCAAATGATGAAGGGAAATCTATTTTGGCATCTACTTATATCAAAAGAATGAGAGATTTATTTCCTAATGCCACTACTCTCTTCTTTATGTCAGATCCAAAAGAGCTGTCAGAAGAAGGGCAGCTGGATTATGTGGTCCATTTTCAAACGACCTTATCTTATTTAACAGGACAGCTTTATTTAAAGAAAAGAGAATATCCTATCTATGATTTCTGGTGGGATGTTTACAATGAATATATAGAGAATACAAATTGGAGAGAACCTGCCAAAAAGGTGTTCTCTAGTTTAACGTATCAAAATCAAACAGAAAAATTATCAGAACAAACAAGCAGTGAATTATATGGAGATACTATTTCGGCAAGTGTCTCTAGGATGGAATTATTTCATGCTTGTCCATTTTCACATTTTGCGACACATGGATTAAAGCTCCGAGAACGACAAGTATATCGCTTAGAGGCACCGGCAATCGGTGATTTATTTCATGCTGCCTTGAAATATATAGCCGAAACAGTGATGAATAAGGAGTTAATGTGGTCTAGTTTAACGAGAGAGCAATGTGAGCGGCTTGCAAAGGATGCCGTAGATATGCTCGCACCTAAATTGCAAAATGAAATATTGCTTAGCACAAATAGACATCATTATATAAAAAGAAAGTTAGAGCAAATCATCAGTAGGGCTTCCCTTATTTTAAGCGAACATGCTAAGCATAGTGGCTTCTCACCAATTGATTTAGAACTAGAATTTGGTCCAAAAGGAAAGCTTCCATCCATTTCTTTTCCGTTAAAAAACGGTTCAAATATGGATTTGATTGGAAGAATCGATCGTGTCGATAAAGCGGTTGTTGGAGAAGAAGTATATTTAAGAGTCATCGACTATAAATCAAGTAGCCAAGAATTAAATATGAATGAAGTATATTATGGACTATCTTTACAGATGCTTACTTATTTAGATTTAATTATTACAAACAGTACAATATTAGTAGATAAGGAAGCGAGCCCAGCAGGAGTATTATATTTTCATGTACACAATCCGATGATTTCTAGTAAGAAAATATTAACATTAGATGAAATCGAAGAAGAATTATTGAAGAAATTTAAAATGAATGGGCTAATGCTTGGAGAAGAGCGAGTTATTCAGCTAATGGATGAAACGTTAGAAAAAGGGAGTTCTCCAATTGTGCCAGCAGGTTTTAAGACAGATGGAACTCTAACAAAAGCTTCTAAAGTCGCAACAAAAGAAGACTTTAGTGAAATGCAAAAGTTTGTTCGCCATAAATATAGGGATTCAGGAAACAAAATTATTAGTGGGGAAGTAGGCATTGAACCGTATCGCTTAAATGAGAAAAAGCCTTGTACTTTCTGTTCGTTTAAATCTGTTTGCCAATTTGATGAAGCATTAGAAACAAACCAATATAGACAATTGCCAGCCTATTCAAAGGATGAAGTGCTGCAATTAATCCGAGAGGAGGCTAACAGGAATGAAAGAGATTAGCATACCGGACAAGCCAGCAGATGTAACCTGGACAGATGATCAATGGAAGGCGATTATGTCTAGTGGGCAGGACATTTTAGTTGCTGCTGCAGCAGGATCTGGAAAAACAGCTGTTTTAGTAGAAAGGATGATTCGGAAAATTGTATCCGATCAGCCGATAAATGTCGATGAATTGCTTGTTGTTACGTTTACGAATGCGTCTGCAGCTGAAATGAAGCACCGGATTGGAGAAGTATTAGAAAAGGAAATTAATGCGAATCCAACATCTCAGCATTTAAAAAGACAATTGGCGCTTTTAAATAAAGCTCATATCTCGACAATTCATTCTTTCTGTTTAGAAGTCATTCGAAAATATTATTATGTTATTGATTTAGATCCAGGATTTAGAATTGCAGATGAAACAGAAGGACAATTATTAAGAGATGAATGTTTAGAAGATCTATTTGAAGAGGAATATGGGAAGGAAAATAATGTAGCATTTTTTGATTTAGTTGATGCCTTTACAAATGATCGCAGTGATGATGCTTTGCAGCGAATGATTCAAGAAATATATGATTTTTCTCGTTCTAATCCATTTCCTTCTGCTTATTTACAGTCTTTAATCAAGATGTATGCTATCGGAGAAGATGCAGATATCATGGAATTACCATTTGTGAAGCATTTAATCGATGATGTGGAACTGCAATTAGAAGGAGTAAGGAAGCTACTTGAATATGGCTATGAATTGACGAAGCTTCCGGGAGGGCCAGCACCACGTGCAAGCAATTTTCTAGAGGATTTGGAATTGGTTTCCATTCTTGAAAAAGCAAAGGCTCAATCTTGGGAAACTTTATATGAGGCAATGCAGAAATTGAAATTTTCACGAGCAAAGCCTTGTAAAGGAGACGACTATGATCCTTCACTAGTAGAAGAGGGGCAAAGAATTAGAGAGCGTGCCAAAAAAATATTGCAAGAAATGCAAGGTGATCTTTTTACAAGAAAGCCGCAAAGCTTTTTAAAGGATATGGCGGAGATGAAGCCACACGTGGAGACACTTGTTTATCTAGTGGAAGCCTTTGGAGAAAGATTTCAGCAAATAAAAATGGATAAAGGATTAGTCGACTTTGCTGATTTAGAGCATTATTGTCTATCCATTTTAAGTCGTCCAGAAGAAAATGAACTAATTCCATCAGAAGCTGCATTATTTTATCGAGCTCAATTTAAAGAAGTCCTTATAGATGAATACCAGGACGTGAATTTAGTTCAGGAATCTATTCTAAAACTAGTGACAAAGGATAGAGAATCGGAAGGAAATCTTTTTATGGTCGGGGACGTAAAACAAAGTATCTATCGGTTTCGATTAGCGGAACCAAACTTATTTTTAGCCAAATATCTTCGCTTTCAAGAGCGGGAGGACGCTGGCTTTAAAATTGATTTAGCAAAAAACTTTCGAAGTAGAAAAGAAGTATTAGAAGGAACGAACTTTCTCTTTAAGCAAATTATGGGAGTAAAGGTAGGCGAAATTGAATACGATGAAAGTGCTGAATTAAAGCTAGGTGCGAGTTATCCAGAAGAAAATTCTTATCCGATTGAAGTTGCATTAGTAAATCAAAGTGCTGATTCTAGTGAAGATAGTGAAATAGATGGAGAGACAACAGGTATAGATGCAGCAGAACTAGAGCAATCACAATTGGAGGCAAGAGTTATTGCTGAAAAGGTTAAAGAATTGTTGGAAACAAACCAAGAGGTATATGATGCAAAACTAAAAGCATACCGACCAATTCGTTATAAGGATATGGTCATTTTATTACGGTCCATGACATGGGCTCCGCAAATTATGGAAGAATTAAAGCAGTATAATATACCGACATATGCTAATTTAACAACCGGTTATTTTGAATCAACAGAAGTGGATATCATGATGTCTTTACTAAAGGTTATTGATAATCCATACCAAGATATTCCTCTTGCATCGGTTCTTCGCTCCCCGATTGTTGGGTTATCAGAAGAGGAGTTAAGTAAATTGCGAATTGCGAAAAAGCAAGGAGCTTTTTATGAAGCTATTCAGGTGTATATCCATATGAACAGGATGAAAGAAGAAGAACTATATGAAAAAATCAGACCGTTTTTTGATAAATTGGCTGAGTGGCGTTCGGAGGCAAGAAGAGGAGCTTTATCGGAGCTGATTTGGAAGCTGTATCGTGAAACGTATTTTTATGATTTTGTTGGGGGCTTACCAGCAGGAAATCAGCGTCAGGCTAATTTGCGTGCACTTTATGATAGAGCTCGTCAATATGAAGAGACATCGTTTCGTGGGTTGTTCCGCTTCCTTCGCTTCGTGGAGAGAATGAGAGATCGAGGAAATGATTTAGGTGCTGCAAGAGCCTTAACGGAACAAGAAGATGTTATTCGAATTATGACCATTCATAGCAGTAAAGGCTTGGAATTCCCTTTTGTGTTTATGGCAGGTATGGGACGCAATTTCAATACGATGGATTTAAGAAAAAACTTTTTACTTGATAAGGATTTAGGCTTTGCTACGAAATATATTGATGCGAAAAAGCGTATATCCTACCCATCTCTTCCTCAAATTGCGTTTTCCAAAAAGAAAAAAATGGAGCTCCTTGCAGAAGAAATGCGCGTATTATATGTTGCTTTAACTCGAGCAAAGGAAAAGCTGATTTTAATAGGTGCTGTAAAAGATATAGAAAAGGCAAAACAGAAATGGTCACAGATTGCAGGACATTCGAATTGGCTTTTAAATGAATTTGATCGTGCACAAGCTAAGTCTTATTTAGATTGGATTGGACCGGCGTTAGTCAGACATCGGGACAATACATGGATTCATTTAGAAAGCTGGAGTGAAAAAGACGAAATTTCTTCCCATCCATCCAATTGGGAAGTGAAAGTATTGCAAAAAGAAGAGCTTTTAACCCGATCCGTTGAGGAAGAGATAAAGGATGAGGAATGGTTAAATAAAATAGTAGAGGGGAAAAAAATAGAAAGTTCTTCTGTTTACAAGGAAGCAATAAAAGAAACATTTGCATGGTCGTATTCTTCAGAAGAAAGTACGTCACATCGCTCCAAGCAGTCTGTTTCTGAATTAAAACGCCAAGGGGAACTGCGAGATGCTCAAAATGGAACAGAGCTTGTAAAGGCGTGGAAGCAAACCGTGTGGAATCGACCAAGGTTTATGCAGGAAAAAAAATTAAGTCCAGCAGAAATCGGAACCGCAATGCATATGGTTATGCAGCATGTTGATGTAAAAGCGGAGGTTACAGAAGCTAGTCTGAAGCAATTATTAGAAGAGATGGTTAGAAAAGAATTATTAACAAGTGAGCAAGTGGAAGTAATTGATATTTCCTCTATCCTATCTTTTTTCCAGTCCTCTCTAGGAAAAAGAATGCAGCAAGCACCAAAGCTTGTACGCGAAATTCCGTTTAATATTGCCTATCCAGCAAGTCGAGTATATGCAGACTGGTCGGGAGAAGAAGAGCCAGTTCTTGTACAGGGAATTATTGATGTATTCTTTGAAGATGAGTTAGGCACGGTGTTGCTTGATTATAAAACAGACACGATAACTGCCCGGTATAAAGGAGGGTATGAAGAGGCTAAGCCGATACTGGAATCACGGTATAAAATACAAATGGAGCTATATACAGAAGCATTAGAAAAAATCTTAAAGCGAAACATAGAAGAGAAATATTTGTTTTTCTTTGATGGTGGACAAGTGTTGGAGTTATAAAAACATTCTAATTTAAATAGTGCAGAATAAAAGGCATCCCGCAAAAACTTCTGCGAGATGCCTTTTTTCGTTTAGTTATTATCGGTTATTGACTGATCAACGCCACTACTATCTGTATAGTTACTGGAATTAACCGCATTATTGGTAATAACAAATGCACCTCTATTCCCAGTGCCTGAACCTATTGTTGATTTTGAATTGTCTTTAGGAGAGATAAATAGAGAATCTCCAAACTGAACAATTCCTGCTCCTGTATTGACAATTTGAATCGGACCTATTATAGCAGGCATGATTCTATCCTCCTTGCAAGATAAAAATAACTATCTATAGAACGGGTTGAATATTATGTTAGTTATTGGCAACAACTGGTTGATCTAGTAAACTAGTGTCCACATAGTTACTTGCATTCACACCATTGTTTGTAATGATAAAAGCTCCAGTATTGGAGGTACCTGAGCCTAAGGTTGCTTTAGAATTTCCTTTAGGAGAAATAAACAATGAATCCCCAAATTGGACAATTCCTTCCCCTACGTTAACAATTTGTACTGGACCTACGATTGCAGGCATTTTTTTACCTCCTTGTTACATAGCTTATTCTTATTAAGGGAGGAAGCCCTTCTTATTGAGCCATCCCTTTATTGTTCTTGCTCCACATCTGAAAATGGCGACCCAGTATTATCTGTACCAGTAACAGTAACAGGACTTTGGGAGGTTGGAACACCTAATTGGCTAGGTTCATTTAATTGGATTAAATTATTTCCAACCTCTGACGCAATAGTTTGCTCGATTTGACGAATATGCTTAATCCGTGCTTCTGCATACATATGTCGACAATTGCCAATTTGCAATAAAGAGCAGGAAGATATTCCTGTAATATCTATATGATGAACTTTAATAATGGGTTTCATATTTTCAAAATGGCATTCTACGTTTTCTATTATAGGGGTTAATGGAATTGGTTCTTTAAAGACAGCATAGTCTTCATAAGCCCCTTCCTTTCCATAAAAGAGCTCCTTCTGCCTTTGAACAGCTATAGCTCGTGAAACGGCTTGATGGTAAATAGCGTCACCAATCTCTACAATCGAAGAAAAGGATACTGTCCTAACATTGATTAAATCGACAACAGATGTTCGCTGTAGCATGATTAAATTTTCGGATGCAGTGGAACAAATGGACCTATTATTAGTGATTCAGCGGGTGTATCGAATGTAGAGGCCAATTGAATGGATTGTGCATCTCCTACCAAGCAAATAGAGGAGCTCGCAACACCGATGATATTTATATTTCCAACTTGAAGCTCTCGGTTATATACTTGAAAATTCATTCTTTTCCACTTCCTTTCATGTTATCTGGTATATGGCTTAAAAATAAATGGACTCCATTTTCCATTTCTTCCTTTAAGGCTTGGATAATATCTTCATTGGTTAATTTGCCTTCCTTTTGTTTACGATTAGAACCTTGCTGTAAATAATATTGGATTCTGGTTGGCATTTGCTTGATAATATCCTCTTGTATAAAAGAGATATATGATTCCTCTTCCGGCATATTTAGTTCTATTTGCTTCTTTCGAATGATGTCTGGCAGTTCTAATTGAATATATTGATTCATTTCTTCTTCAATATCCATGGACCGATTCATCATTTGCTTTGGATCAATGGGTGGATAGAAAGGAGCATGTGGTTGATTAATGGGTGAATTCGGATTAATAGCTAGCTCTTCAATATTGCTTAAATCTTCTGGATTGAGTCCAATATTTAGTGTACCTTCCAGTGTCTCCACTTTTAATTGATCAAAACTGTAGTCAATTCGTTCAATATGAACACTTGGTTTTTCTTTTATTGTTGTAATCTCATTGGTCAGGGTGGCTACTTGTTTTTCTAAATCCTTTATTCTTTTTTCAAGCAGCTGTAAATAATGGCTCATTTTTTCACTATATTGGTAAAAATCATAAGACATTTCTATCCCCCCTTTTTTCCTTAATACCTATTTTCGAGGAGACTGCAAGGGAACTGCAGGCGAGAAAAGTGTTTCCTCATCTGCTACGTTAGGACCAGGTTCATCTGGTTTTAGTTCAGGAGCTGATTCTGTGAATCCGCCTGTATTATATAAATACGAAGCAGGTTTAATAATACCTGCACTTCCTATTTGTAATACAGAGGAGTTGGAAATACCTCCAATTTTAATGGTGTTTATGACTATCGATTGTTGGATAAAATAATTCATTACACATCACCCTTTAGTCTACTTACGCATTTGCTGCGATTGGCTGATCCAGTCCATCGTTATCATACGTATTAGTAGAACTGCGATAGTTAGTAACCCTTAATCCATCACCTGTATTAAAAGAGCCAGATCCAGAAAATGTTTTCGCATTAGAGATAGGCATCATTTTGTATACATCCCCAATATTAAAAATAGAGCTACCTCCCACTGAAATAACTTGAGCTACTCCAACAATTGCTGGCATATTCAACATCCTTTATACAATATTCTTATACATACTATGGAACTCCGCAAAATAGGTGATTCACCTATACAGATAAATTCTTCTCCTAACTACTTTATTCTTATGAATGGTTGTACTATGACAAGAAATACAGCAAGAAGGAAGGGAAGTTCTATAAAGAGCCTTTCATTTCTTTTTATCTGTTGATAAGCTCACTTTGCTTCTATTTGAACAAATCTTTTTTTATTTGGAAAATTAATAAAGAAAGTTTATAATTTTCTTACATGTTTGAAAAATGGGAGGAAAAAAATGAAGATTGCAACGGTTGGATTTGATGACAAAGTATTTATAGGATTAGTAGAAGAAGCAGGGATATTGCCCTTAAATGATGTAGAAGAGAAACGTACGGGAAAACGATCATATGATGAAGACCTTGTTACATGCATAGAACAAGAAGGATTTTTGGACAATGTGAAGGAGTTAATTCATTGGGTAGAAGAACAAAATGACCATGCTAGTTATTATATCCCACTGGAAAAAGTGAAGTTTCTAGCACCTATTCCTAGACCAAGAAAAAATATCTTTTGTGTAGGAAAAAATTATGTGGAACATGCAATTGAAATGGGAAGTAAAGAGGATATTCCAGAGCATGTAATGGTCTTTACGAAAGCTCCTACAACTATTATTGGACATACGGATAACATTCTGGAGCATAGGGAAGTAACGGAACAACTTGATTACGAGGGTGAACTTGCTGTTGTGATTGGAAAAAGAGGGAAAGGAATTAAGAAGGAGGAGGCATTGGACTATATATTTGGCTATACGATATTGAATGATATCACTGCAAGAGATTTGCAGAAGAAACATAAACAATTTTTTATCGGAAAAAGCCTTGATACAAGTGCACCGATGGGTCCATGGATTGTGACAAAGGACAGCATTCCGAATCCGAATGAATTAAATATTACGACAATGGTCAATGGTGAAATTAGACAGAAGTCGAATACCAAGCATTTTATCTTTCCAATCGAAGAGGTAATTCATGTATTGTCTAAAGGAATGACTTTAGAGCCAGGTGATATTATTGCAACTGGAACACCTGCTGGAGTGGGGAAAGGCTTTAATCCGCCACGTTTTTTAAAGGGTGGGGATTCGATTGAAATTGCTGTTGAAGGAATCGGCACCCTTTTTAATAAAGTAATAAAGGACGTATGATGTTTCGCGAATAGAAGGAAGGTTACGATATGTGTTAAAATGATGGAGAAAAGGAGGGAGATATATGAGTTCTACAGATGCTCATGTACTGACATGGATTATTGGACTAGTTCTATTTGCCATATCATTCGGTTTACATAAAGCTGGAAAAGAAAAGGGAAGTAAAATCCTCCATATGGTATTGCGTGTCGTATACATTCTGATTATTGGTTCGGGAATTGGCTTGCTTGCAAAAACAGGCATGGATTTCATGCACACAATAAAAATGCTAGTCGGCATTTGGGTGATTGGGATGCTTGAAATGGTTCTTATTCGCACAAAAAAAGGAGAAAATACGAAAACACTGTGGATTTTATTGGTTATTTCCTTTATTCTCGTGTTGGTAATAGGATATAGTATTTAATCTTTAGAGTCTGAAGGCTTGTAGAAGAATTATTTCTACAAGCCTTTTTTCAAAAGAATTAATTCTGCTCAGCGTTAAAAAGTATTGGGAGAAATGGAGGCAATACATGAAGGTACTTACCATGAACATTGGAATACTTTTACTCCTTTGTATAGGAGCTTTATATCAAGCCTTTAGAACAGATGCATGGAATTTCGCTATGCTATTATTTCTTTTCGCTATTATTCTTGGATTTTATTTTCTTGTACCTGTTTTTAAAAGAAAAAGCATTCCTTTTTTATTCATTTTGATTCTTCTTGATATAACGCTGCTTGTAACAGAAGTTGAGCTACATGGCTATCTCTTCCTATTAATGCTTTATTTTACGATGGAAGTGGGTAGATACGTATCAACAAATTTTTTTCGTATAATAATTTGCTCATTGTTTTTGATAAATAGTGCAATAGGAATTATTATATCATCCTATGTCCCTTTTATTTGGATCACTCTTTTTCTGTTAATCTCCTATTTACTCATTCGTTTAAACGAGCTAGATAAAGATTATCTACAAATCAGAGATACATATGAATCTTTATTAAACGATTATCGTATACAAAAAAGACAATCCTATCATAATGAACATGCGGCAAGAGTGGAAGAACGGAATCTCATTGCTAGAGAAATGCATGATTCCGTTGGTCATAAGCTAACAGCATTAATGATGCAAATCGAACAATATTCGATTAAAGAGAATAAAGAACAATATAGGATTCTGAAGGATATGACAGAAGAATGCTTAGAAGAAACAAGGAAGGCGGTTCGACTATTACAAGTGGGGGAATCTGGTGGAATTGCTTCTATTATTGCACTTATAAAAAAATTGGAAAGTGAAAACAATATTCACGTCCATTTTACAACAAAGCAAGGAGTACTACTAGTCAATCTAAGCAATAAGCAAAATGCTGTTCTTTATCGTTCCATACAGGAAGGAATAACAAATGCCATGAAATATGGAAGTTCAAAGGCCGTACATATTACGCTAGGTGTATCTCCGATTGGAAATCTAACTTTTGAGATTAGAAATCCATATATTCATAAGCATCCATTTCATTATGGGTTTGGCTTAGACAACATGACAAAAAGAATAGAGGAGGGACAAGGGAAATTAGAGGTTCTTCAATTAGATGGAGAATTTATCCTGCAAGGAAATATTCCTGTTGGGAGGGGAGAAAAATGATTCATGTGTTAATTGCGGAGGATCAAGCAATAGTCAGAAATGGATTAAAGATGATCATTGAGCAAGACGAAGAAATCCACGTTGTTGCGGAAGCAGAAAATGGGAAAGAAGTATTGTCTTTATTAGAAAAAACAATAGTAGATATTATCCTTATGGATATCCGCATGCCAATTATGGATGGAATGGAAGCAACGAAACGAATTCGCCAGCAATATCCACATATTAAAATACTTATTCTGACTACATTTAACGATGAGGAATATGCCATACAGGCATTTCAAGAAGGAGCAAATGGGTTCCTCCTTAAGACGACAGATAGCGTTAGTTTAGTAAATAGCATAAAGAGCTGTTTATCAGGTGGCATCTCGATACATGACCAAGTTGCCGCTAAATTAATGCCTAAGCTTTTAAAGAAAGAAGCTATTCAGGAGAAGGCTTTTAGCCACAACCACAACATTCCTTTGACGAAGCGAGAAATAGATATTGTGAAAAAGATTGGACAAGGAAAAACCAATAAAGAAATTTCCAGCGAATTATTATTATCTGTTGGAACTATAAAAAATCATATTACCCAAATTTTAGCCAAGTTAGAATTAAGAGATCGAACCCAATTAGCAATCTATGCAGTGAGAAATGATTATATTTAATAGTGGATGCAAAGCCAAACAAACAAAAGGCGTGTCCAGTATTCAACCAAATGCTATGGTGATTACAGACACGCTTTTTTTACGATTGTTTTAACGGAGATTCCGTTTCTAGTATTTTTGTTACTTTCACTTTACTAATTCGGCGATCTACAATCTCTTCTACCTGAAATTCAAAGTTTTTGAACGTAACAGTGAGTTTTTCCTGCTCATTTGGAATATAACCAATCTTGCTTATTAGAAACCCACTTAATGTATCATAAATTTCTACCGGCAAGGTGATTTTTAACAACTCCTGAACATCATCTAAACTAATTGTTCCTTGGAGCAGATAGGTATGTTCACCGATAATTTTTATCTCAGGAGGCTTCGGTTCATCGTATTCATCAAAAATATTTCCAACGATTTCCTCAATCAGATCCTCCATTGTAACAATTCCATCCGTTCCTCCATATTCATCGACGACAATGGCAAAAAGGATGTTGTTTTTTTGCATCTGTATAAATAATTCATCTGTTCTCTTCGATTCCAATACGAAATGGGGCTTGCGAATAATATCATGCAATTTAAAAGCGTCATTTTCTTCCCCCATATAGGCTAAAAGATCTTTAGAATGAAGAATGCCGATAATATTGTCGATATTTTCTTCATACACAGGATAGCGAGTATACATTTCATGATTTACAAGAGCTATTATCTCCTTTAATGTGTAATCGGAAGGGATTGCTACCATATTGGAACGATGGGTCATAATATCAGTGACATTTTTATTATCAAATTCAAAAATATTATGAATCATCATTCGTTCATCTTCGTCAATATTACCTTTTTCATTTCCAACATCAATCATCATTTTTATATCTTCTTCTGTTACTTCTTCGTCCTCATCATCTGGTCTAACTCCAAATAAACGAGCAACCATGTTGGTAGAGAAGGTTAAAAAAGCGACAAAAGGAGCTGTTATTTTCGAAAGTATCGTTAATGGGCTTGCAGCGAACAGAGCAATTCCTTCTGCTTTTCGCAAAGCAACTCGTTTTGGAACTAATTCACCAAAGACAAGGGTGAAATAGGATAGCAGTAGAGTAATAATAATGACTGAAATAGAATCAAGCAGTCCCTGAGAGAGGGGGATTCCCATTGTTAAAAGTAAATCTGTTAAGTGGCCAGAGAAACTGTCAGCTGCAAAGGCACTGGCGAGAAAGCCAGCTAGCGTAATCCCGATTTGGATGGTAGCTAAAAATTTACTAGGCTCTGATAGGAGATTATAAACTATTTTAGCTTTCTTATGACCTGTATCCGCCATATGTTTAATTTTATTGTCATTCAAGGAAATGAGCGCAATTTCTGCTGCGGCAAAGAAAGCGTTTAAAGCAATTAAGATGACTAGGACTAAAATGCCCAAATTCTTCAGCTCCTTTCCAACGGCTTCTTTCCTATTTGTTTTACCCTTTTTTATGGAAAATATGCTTTGATGACTAGAGTCATTTTATTTTTGCAAAGAAATGACCATTAGGTATAGGAATCGCTGTTTTTTTTCATTATTCTGTATAAAGAAAGGATGATGTGTGTTGTTAGAGATAATGAATCTATCTAAAGCTTATAAACAGAAGCAAGTGGTGAATTCCGTTAATTTATATTTAGAGAAAGGAGAAATAGTTGGTTTACTTGGACCGAATGGTGCGGGAAAATCTACGACTATTTCCATGATATCCTCTTTAATTTCCCCTGATGATGGAGATGTGCGACTTAATAATGAAAGCATCCTAAAAACACCCCAGAAGTTACGAAAAATACTTGGAGTCGTTCCACAGGAAATTGCTGTTTATATGGATCTGTCTGCACGGGAAAATCTTCTGTTCTTCGGAAAAATGCACCGGATCCCAAAAAAAATTTTACAAAAGAGAGTGGATGAAGTTCTCGATATCATCGGTTTAAAAGAACGAGAAAAGGACTTAGTTAAAACTTTTTCAGGAGGAATGAAAAGGAGATTAAACATTGGCGTAGCTCTCATACATGAACCAGAAATCATCATTATGGATGAACCAACTGTCGGTATTGACCCACAATCAAGAAATTATATATTAGAAACCGTTAAAAGACTAAATCAAGAGAGACAAATAACGGTGCTTTATACGAGTCACTATATGGAAGAAGTAGAATTTCTATGTGATCGGATTTATATTATGGATCATGGGGAGATTATTGCTTCCGGAACAAACGAGGAGATTAAAAACATTCTTTCTGCAGAAACTGCGATAAATATTAAGGTAGAAATGATAAAACACGAATTTACAGAAGCACTCCGTCAACATGAAAATATTAAAAACATCTCTATTCAACAATCTGTTATTACAGTAATCGTACCAAGACAAGTAAATTTGTTAAAAGATATTTTGCGAATTGCCGAAGAGCAGAAGACAACTGTACTCTCTGTAAATATTGAGACGCCGACATTAGAAGATGTTTTCTTGCATCTAACTGGCCGTCAGCTAAGAGATTAGGAGGGTATAAAATGCTCTTGCAAATGATAATGAAAGAGTTATTGATGATTTGGAGAAGACCCAGGGAGCTTATTGTTTTATTACTCATGCCTTTTGTGCTTATTACCATACTTGGAAGTGCGTTAGGGGCATTGGATAATAACGGCGAAGTGGAAGTGCATGCAAAGCTTGCTGTTGTAGTGGAGGATGAAGCAAACAAAGGGCAGCAAAAAGCAATAGATATAGTGAACCAATCAAATAGAAGTGAACAGGAGAAGAGAGAGAAGATAGCACTTATTCAATCACTCCAACCAATTGAAATATTTATTAAAGAAGTCGGTGGAAATCCAGAGTTAAAGAATATTTTATCCATTACCGAATTTAGTGACCGGACAAAGGTAAAGGAAAAGGATTTTGATGGTGTGCTAGTTATTCCAGAAGGATTTACTGCTGAATTTTATGCGAATTTGTTAAAGGAAGAAACAGATATTCCTGCTTGGACACTAATGACAAAGGAGAAGCAATCCCTTCAGGTAACCATTATCCAGGATATTATCGATAGTTATCAAAAAGAGTGGGTATATATAAAAACTGCCGAAGAGCTTCAACTCGAATATGCAGCGTTAATAAAAATCAAAACAGATGAACAAATTAAAAATTTTGAAAAGAAAAAAGATATTAGTGCATTTGCTTACTATGGAGTGGGAATGTGTGTCATGTTTGTATTCTATATTTCTACAACAGTAGCAGGTTTCGCATATCAGCAAAAGGAAGAGCTGATGTATGAGCGAATACTTCTCGCAAATGTTCCGAAATTTATATTTTTTTTAGGAATATTTTTCGCAGCATTTATTTTGTCCTTTTTGCAGCTGACTATTCTATTTAGTTTAACAGCTACTATTTACGGTATTGTTTTTCCTAGTATGCTAAATCATTTAGTGGTTACTTTGACAATAAATGTAATGGCAGCAACATTTGCAACATTTGCAACCGCTATTTCCTTTGCTACCAATTCGCCAAATGTGGAAAGGATTTTATCTTCCTTAATAGTGCCTATCATCGCCTTTATTGGAGGGAGCTTTTTTGATGTAAGTGCAATTGGTGGGTTTATGGAGACGTTAGGAGAATATTCTCCAGGAGGAGCTGCCATTACTGCTTATTTAAAGGTGTATCAAGGCTATTCACTGCCAGATTTATGGGGACAGATTAAGGCTATCCTTCTATTTTCTGTTACATTGTTCTTGATTAGTGCCATTATCTTGAGGAAAAAAGGGGGGATTCGATGAAGGCTGTATTATGGGGGAAATGTAAGCAATTTTTGAGAAGTCCAGGCGCCTTTATAGTAACCACTCTGATATGTATCCTATTTGCCTATTTAGTCGGTATCTCTTCCTTTACAAAGGTACAGGTGCCAATTTTTACAGATCAGTCGGAAAAAGTACTGGACATTGTAAAAGCATTAAATAAAAGTGAGAGTTTTTCGTTTGTTCCCTATTCAAAAGAAGAAGTGGAGGAACAGTTGGATAAAGGAAAAACAGATATAGGAGTTTCATTAAGCCAAGACACTTATACGATTTTGAGCATCGCCGAAACTTCTAATGCATTAATGGTCCAAAATTATCTTCATACCTATTATACTAATATGCTAAAGGAACAAGCGCTGATAAATGGAGCAGCGAATAAACAAGAAGCAGAGATAGTTCTGGCTAATAATAAGGAAAATCCAATCATTCCTGTATCAAAGGAACAAGCGCTAACAGAAAAGGAGAATAATTACAGTCAGTCCTTGCAGTCCTTATTTGGGTTTACTTTATTTTTCTGCATCTATACTGTCTCTTTTACGGTTGTAGAAATATTGAGAGATAAGCAAAACGGCATATGGAATCGCTTTATCCTATCCTCTACATCGAAAGCTCAAATATATTTTGGACATTTATTATTCAGCTTTTTAGTAGGATATGTACAAATAATAATGATCTTTCTTCTCTTTAGATATGGATTAAATATTGATTTTAATGGACATTTTTATTTGGTATATGTATTAATCATTCCCTATTTATTTTCTATTGTGGCATTAACGATTCTTCTTACAGGCTTAGTGAAAACAGCAAGTCAGTTCAATGCTGTTATTCCATTGGTGTCGGTTAGTTTTGCTATGCTTGGAGGAGCTTATTGGCCAATCGAAATTGTCACATCCAAAGTAATGATTCTTTTATCAAAATTTATTCCGATTACTTATGGGATGGAGCTATTAAAAAAAGGCATTCTTGAAAAGACATCTTGGATTGAAATCGCCATACCAGCAGGAGTTCTTTGTTTAATGGGAACGATTATGTTGGGAATCGGCATACAACTCATTGAAAAAAGACATGTTTAGCAATAAAGGCAAACCTTCCATCAGTAGGGGACTCCATCCTACTGATGGAGGGCACTGAAAAAGTCTAGTTCTCCAAATTAAATGAGGTTTTATTTATTTGAAAGCAAATAATAAGTTGGGTTGGAGAGGCGTCCGCTCGACTCCTACGGGAGATGCGAGAAAGTCCGAGACCCTGCAGGAGCGTAGCGACGAAGCGGCTCGGCGCTCGCCCCGTGGAAAGCGAGCGGTAAGCCTCGGAAAACAAAAACCTACACTAAGTTTGAATGGTTTGGTAACTACCGACACACCAGGTAATACACTTTTTCAGTTACCTCTACTGATGATTAGTGGAACTATACGGAAGAATGGGATGGATTTTTTTTGATGAAATATTTAGAAAAAACAAATAATGATGTATAATAAAGGAACAATTACAAATTGATGGAAAGGTGGTTAAACGCTTGCTAAGGAAAATAGTAAAAGGATATTTATATGTTGTCGTTCTTCCTCTTACATTTTTAATCTCTATTTTGTTTGTAAAAGGACAAAAAAGTTTGTACATTTTATACTAAGGACAAAAGAGTATGTACTTTTTGAAAATTTATAATATTTTATATCTCCACAATTTAGATATTTATGTACAATCCATTATATTGTACATGCTTATTAAAAATATGTTAATTCAGAGGTGGTAAAATATGTATACCCCAGTAATAACTGATGGAAGTAAACGTTTTGGAAATAATAGATGGTATTCATTTAGTCCGAAATTAAAAAGAAATGTTTATTTATTTAGCGATTTAGAATATGAGCATTGGTTACTTGTAGAAGCTAATCCGCAAATTTTGGATTTTTGTGAACAACCTTTAGAAGTAACAAGCCTTATTAATGGTAAAATGAAAAATTCAATTTTCGATATTTGGATTAAATATGCTGATGGAAAACAAGAATTTAGAGAAATCAAATATTCATTTGAACTTAATAAAGCTAAAGTAATTGATCAGTTTACTGTTCAACAGGATTGGTGCAATGAAAATGGATATAAACACAGCGTTCAAACCGAGAATGAAATTCGTGAAAATAGGCTGTTTCTTTCTAATTTAAAGTTAATTTTAAAAACAATTAAACAAGCTACCCCTTCTGACGTTGATAAATATAGAATCATCAAAATATTAAAAGAAAACTTACCTCAAAGAAGAACTCTTCAGACTATCTTACAAAACTCAAAATTCACTCTCGATAAATTATATGTTTCAATTGGTTGGATGATATTTAATGGAGAAATTCAATCCAATATTTCTCAAAGTCATTTTGGTATTAATACAGAGGTGTGGATAAATGGGTAGAAGAAGCGTTGAAAATTTAAACATTAATCAAGAATCATTGGACACATCACTTTGGCCAACAGTATTAATTGAAAATTTAACCCCTAAACATCGTAAGCTATTTTTAGAAAGAAAAAAAGCTGTTGACTTATTTATATCTACTGACATGAAGGTTAAAGATATAGAAACTGAAACAGGGTTAAGACGAGATGAAATTCATAGGTTTGTTAGAAGATGTTTAGAAAAGGATGAATCAGGAGAAATAATGGGCTATAAAGGATTGATTCCTTATAAGAGAGTAAAGGATTATAACAGAAAAGATTTTCCAGTAATTAAAGAAGAAGATTCTAATAACTTTACTGGTGCATTCAACTTATTACTTGATACCTACCCTACTCTAAAAGAATTAATAATAGATTTATATCTAAATAGGAAAAGTAATAAGAATAAAATTATCGATCCCATCATTAACAGTATGAGTAAAATGTTTGTGGGAGAATAAATATCCTTTTTGTCTAGTTGGGGGACGCGTCCTCCAACTAGACAAAAAGGCCACCAAGCGAGAGCGCGGTAGCTGGAAAAAATGAAGCATTTAAAAAGAGAGCTTCCTTTTGTAAAGTAGAATTTGGCGAAAACTACGAAAAGGAGAGGCTCTCATGAATCAATGTAACACAAAAATGCCATCATTAAAAGAATTGGAAAAAACTTTATTTCGAACACT
>NZ_CATNHG010000115.1:0-26099 GCF_950097965.1 Bacillus sp. T2.9-1 | reverse complement strand
CTAGGAAAGGGCTAGCCCTTTCCTAGACACCCAAATCAACACTTCGAACAAATCTATTTGAATACGAAGGTGATCATCTACCTTGAGAAGTTGAAAAGTCATTTACACAAAAATATTGACAGTACCTTAATTTTATTTACAATTGATAAAAACTAGATATTATGCTCCATTTTGAAAGTTTTTTCACAAACGTTTTCAAGGAAAAAGTGTGCGTTTTCACACCTCTCCTATCAATGGCCGTGAGCAAATGTCCCTACTCCCATATTTCATAAAACAGTTAGTTGACAGAATATTTCAATGTTCGCTAAGATTATACCGTAATCTTACAAATTATTTTTTACGAGGTGAAGACATGGTATTATCGAAAAAATCATTAAGAGTATTAGCTGGGCTCTCACTAGCAGCAACAGTAAGTTTTTCAGCGGGCGTACCAAGCGCACTAGCCGTTACACAACCTGAGGCAGATACTCCTCTACAGAAGGAAAATCTTCAGAAGTTAACGGTTCAAGGAGTAACAGAACTCTCAAATGGAGTCAAATTTGATCTTGGTTCATACGAAGGTTATATTCGTATATTTGACAAAGATCTTGTGAAAGTTTCTGTTGTAGAAAAAGGCGAAGAGGAATTCGAATCAAGAGGAATTGAGAAAAAAGAAAGTGAATGGAAACGTGTGCCATTTAGTGCAAACGGTAGCGCAGATGAATACACAATCAAAACAGATGAAATTACGGTTAAAATTAACTTAAAGCAATTCGGAGTGAAATTCCTTGATAAAGAAGGAAATGTCATTAACGAAGATTATTTAAACCAAGGTGCAACTTCAGGTTATGAAAATGGCAAGCCTTATGTGTTTAAGAAAACGAATGAAAACGAAGACTTTTATGGTTTTGGTGAGCAAACTGGATTAGAAGTCAATAAACGCGGGGATAGCATAGGTTTATGGAATACGGATGCTTATGCATACACTAAAGATACTAAGTATGTATATACATCTATTCCCTTTTTCATCGGATTAAAAGATAAAAAAGCATATGGAATTTTCTTTGATAATACACATCGTTCATACTACGAGATGGCAAGTGAGTCTGATGACTATTACTACTTCTATGCAAACGGCGGAAAATTAACATACTATTTTGCATATGGTCCGGAAATTGGTGATGTAATTGATCGTTATACTGAATTAACAGGTAAAATGGATATTCCAGCAAAATGGTCATTAGGGTTGCATCAAAGTAAGTGGGGATATACCGCGGATGAAATTCTGAATGTTGCAAAAACTTATCGAGAAAAGAATATCCCACTAGATACAATGCACTTTGATATTGATTATATGGATGGCTATCGAGTGTTTACATGGAACCAACAATATAAGGATGCATTAACGAAATTAAAAGAGATGGAAGGATTCCATGCAATTGCGATTAATGATCCAGCTGTTAAGCAAGATGAGAATTACAGCATTTATCAAGAAGGAACGAGTAAAGACTTCTGGGCGAAAAATCCAGATGGCTCGAACTACATTGGACCAGTATGGCCTGGTGATTCTGCTTTCCCTGATTTCTCTAAACAAGAGGTACGTGATTGGTGGGCTAAACATCATGATGTGCTATTAAATGCAGGAATTGATGGGATTTGGAATGATATGAATGAACCAGCTGTTTTCATTGATGATGACAGACATGCTCATACATTACCGCTAGATACGTATTTTGGATATGAAGACAACAAAATTCTTCATACTGAGTACCATAACTTATATGGCCATGATGAAGCAGAAGCTACTTATGATGCGTTTAAAATGCATAAACCAGGCACTCGTCCATTCGTTTTAACTCGTGATATGTATGCAGGTACACAACGCTATGCTGCATTATGGACAGGTGATAACGTTAGTAACTGGGAACACTTAGAAATGTCACTACCAATGAATATGAACGTTGGAATGTCAGGGGTCGCATTTGTAGGAAATGATATTGGTGGTTTTGCAGCTCGCCCAGATGCAGAATTATTCGCTCGATGGATTGAGGTAGGAGCATTCTTGCCGTTTTCTCGTATTCACTATGATAGTGATGAAAAAGCAGAAATTAAACAAGGTCAAGAACCATGGGCATTTGGTCCAGAAGTTGAGGCAATCAGTAAGAAATACATTGAAATGCGCTATAAATTATTACCATACTTATATAATCAATTTAAAGAAGCAGCAGATACTGGTAAACCGGTTCAACAACCGCTAGTCTACCAATTCCAAAATGATGAGAAAACAAATGATATAAGTGATCAGTACATGTTCGGTGATTCGATGATGCTAGCACCCGTTGTGAAACAAGGTCAAACTTCTCGTGAAGTTTATTTACCAAAAGACGTAAAGTGGACAGACTATTGGACTGGAAAAGAATATGAAGGCGGACAAACGATTACAGTTGATGCACCACTTGATCATATGCCAATCTTTGTGAAAAATGAGTCAATCATCCCAACACGTGAAGTACAGCAATATACAGATGAAAAGCCACTTACAAATCTAGTGCTTGACACATATTTAGAAGAAGAGGCAACATATTCATTCTATGAAGATGATGGTGCAACAGAAGACTACAAAACTGGTGAATATAACATTACAGAGTTCGAGGTAGAACAAAAACCAAACCATATTACATTTAAACAAAAACAAAAGGTTAAAAAATACTCTGACTCAAAGGTACAGCAATACACATTAAAATTAAACAATACAGAAAAACCTTCAAAAATCCAAGCAGGTAAAAATAAATACAAACCAGTTGGATCAATCGAAGAAACTCAAGGGAAACCAAACACATTCTTTTATGATGAAAATGCGAAAGTTCTTTATGTAAGTATCCCTGCTGATGAGAAGAAGAAAGTACAAATTCGTTAATCAAGATATAAGAGAGGGAAAGAAGGGACGAAAGAATCGTTCCTTCTTGTCAGCATTAATGGTCAATTTTATCTTTTCATTAAAATTATCGAAAAGGGGAATAAATTTACTTCAGGATTTATTGTAACAGCATTACTGACCATATCATTTATTCAACCTATTAATCAGGCATTGGCTAAACAAATAAAACCTGAGCAAGTCGAAAATGTCAGTGTCCAGAAAGAACAAAAACTATCTGAAATTAATGGTAGGGCTCAATGGGATAGAAGTTCACTATCATTTATTGATCAAAATGAAAATTGTTCCTGTATTTCTGCTACCATAAAAAATGGACAAGATTCAAGAGCCATGCAAGGTGAAGTAAAATATGAGGTCTACTGGTCTGCAAAAGGAAACCCTAAAAATAGTGAATTGGTTTATTCCGGAAGTGTTGCCCCTTTAAACCCTGGGGAAACGAAATAAGTTATGCTCTAGATCCAAATAAACCAGGAAATTATATTTTCAAAGCCTATCAACGTCCAGGACATCCTGGAAAAGGAGAATTATGGAGTGAATCCATAACTGTGAAAGAAAAGACAGATTATACAGATCTTCAGCGACCACTAGATCAACTTTTTCATTCTAGTGTTGAAAATGGAACAGCGACATTTACCATTCTAGAAGGTATGGACCCTGTTGTAATCAGCTTTTCGAGCTATGTATACCCTGAGGGAACATTACCTCAAGAAGATGGTAAACCTTATGAGGGTCAAAAAGTATATGATACGATCACGAATGTTTATGGGCCTGGAACATATACAATTACAATTGATATACCGGAAAATGGACTTTGGCAAGCGGATTTATACTTAGGGTGTGTGATTGAAGAGTTGTCAGAGAGCGGACATCCAATTGAAAAAATAATTGATGCCGATTATAGTTGGAAGAAATAAATATATCGCCTATTAACAACAAAACATAAACAAATATAGCATCCAAAAAAGGGACTAATTTGATCGTTAGTTCCCTTTAATAATAAGAAAGTTGTGTAAAAATGAGGAGTTAGATTTTATGTTATCAAAAAAAAAGTATCTATTAATTTTCTTATCTATTATTTTTTTATTATTAATAATAATAGGTTTGACGACGTACTCCAATTCATCTCCTAATCAAGACCACAAAGAGGATTCATCTGAAATTATACCAAAACATTCAAACATTATTAAAACAATTTCAACTGATAAAGCAGCCTATCATTATGATGACACGGTGAAATTTAATGCTCAATTGAAAAAAGGACTAACAGAAGGAATTCTAACCATTACATATTACCATTTAGATAACGTTATTTCGAAACTAGAAGTAAAAGTAGCGGAAAATAGTAAAGAAGTACACTGGGAATGGCAGCCGCCAAAAGAGGATTTTAAAGGGTATTTCGTCCATGTTCAGTATACATCTGATTCAATACAAGAGGATCATACGATTGCAGTTGATGTTTCAAGTGATTGGTCCCAATTTCCTCGCTACGGGTTTTTATCAAACTTTCAAGACCAATCTATGGAGAAAATGGATTCTGTCATTTCCCAACTGAACCGCTATCACATCAATGGTTTACAATTTTATGATTGGCATTTTAAGCATCATCAACCACTTAAAGTAGAAAACAATGGCGCAGCAGCAAATTGGGAGGATATTGCTAATCGTCCAATCTATCTCGAAACGATCAAAAATTATATTCAGCTTGCTCATGATCGCAACATGACAACGATGGCATATAACCTTTTGTATGGTGCTTTTTCTGAAGCAGAAAAGGATGGTGTGAATAAAGAATGGCGTTTATTTAAGGATCAACAGAAAAATGAACATGATTATCACCCACTACCAGATGAATGGAAAAGTGACGTATTTCTAGTAAACCCAGGAAATTCTGATTGGCAGAACTATCTCATTGACCAACAAAAACGTGTATATGAAGCTCTTCCATTCGATGGATGGCATATTGACCAGCTTGGTCCTAGAGGCGAGGTCTATGATTTTGATGGAAATCAGGTTGCAATCGATGAAACCTTTCTTCCGTTTTTACAACGTATAAAAAATGAAGCACAGGATAAACGTATTGTTATGAATGCGGTAAACCAGTACGGTCAAAAACAAATTGTAAGCTCGCCAATTGACTTTTTATATACAGAGGTATGGGATCATTTTAAATATTACGGTGATTTAAAACAAATTATTGATGAGAATAATTCCGATTCTAAGGGGACTAAAAATACAGTGTTAGCAGCATATATGAACTATGAATCTTCCAATCAAATTGGAGAATTTAATACGCCGGGTATTTTATTAGCTAACAGTGTCATCTTTGCATCGGGAGGTGCTCATTTAGAATTAGGGGAGCATATGCTTTCAAAAGAATATTTTCCTCATAATAACTTTAAAATGGATCAATCTTTGCAAAGTAGCCTTATTACCTATTATGATTTTTTAGTTGCCTATGAAAACTTGCTTCGTGATAACATGCATGAGGCTTCACTTGCGGTTCATTCACCTGATTGGGTTCTTTTCTCTTCTCAACCGGAACAAGGAAAAGTATGGAGCTTTGCAAAACAAAAAGCAAATAAAAAAGTTATACACTTTATTAACTTTGTAGATGCTACAACACTAGAGTGGCGTGATACAAATGCAAGTCAAGCACAGCCTCAAGATCGTCAAAAGTTAACTGTTGAGCTTGAAGAGACTAAAGCTATAAAAAAAGTTTGGCTTGCTTCACCGGATATTGAGAATGGTTTACCTAACTCACTTACTTTTAAACAGGAAAATGGGAAAGTAACATTTACCCTGCCGAGTCTAAAATACTGGGACATGGTTGTAGTGGAGTACGAATAATGTTTTTGGGGACAGTCCCAAAAAGTGGACTAAAGGTGTCATATCTTCCGATGAAAATATTTAAACAGGAAGATATGACACCTTTTTTTGTTCTTCAATGAAGAAACGGTATATAAGACACAAATTTTGTAATATAAGCGATTTAAAATGATAGCGCTTTCCTGGATAATGAAAATCATCAGCTATTCTTAAGAATGGGGAGGTTATTTCATTGAGTAAACACAATAGAAGCAAGAAAAAGAGTAGGGAAAGAAAGAAAGGGTTATTTTACAAGATCAGTGCTTTTTCTATTCTTTCTACGATGGCATTAACAACAGCACTAACAGGAACTGCTTCTGCACAGGACAGCCCATATACAAGGCAAGGGGCAGGACCGATGTATTTTATGACATATGAACATCAGTGGACGAAAAATACATTTATGCCTGAGAAACGGTTGAAGGAAAATATTGATTGGATGGCTAAAAACTTCCTACCTTACGGCTATGACATGGTTTCAACTGATGGTTGGATTGAAGGTGCAACTTTGCTTAATAAAAATGGCTATGTTGTAAGTCATAATGATAAATGGATGACCAATCCAATGAATATGGATGGGACGGAGGAAGAATTCGAGCTAGGAATCCTTCTAAATGGTGACTTTGAAGAGGGTGTTGACGTAGGGTGGAAAGTCGAAACAGATGCAATGTACGGAGTTGATGCAAATGATGCATATGAAGGCTCTAAATTATGGGTGTATGGACCGGAACCACATACTGCTAAGGTTTCTCAAACAATAGAAGGGCTTGAAAATGGAAATTATACTTTAACAGCGCGAGTGAAGTTTCCTAACGATGTTCAAAACTTTGTTGATGGAACAAGTACTGCAACTATGAAGCTGAAAAACTACTATACTACAGAAGAAAACGAACCAGCTCCTGAACAAGTTGTTGAATTAAATGACGGGCTGACAGATGAATATGGGAAAGCACGTTACGGGCTTTTCAAATTTAAAGCAGAGGTGACGAATGGACAGTTAACTGTTGAATTCAATATTGATGCAAAAGGAGATCACAGTTCTTTCCAGCTAGATAATGTTGAGCTATATAAGACAGGTGAAAAGCCGGAAGAGGACAACGAGGAAAATGAGCCGTTCCAATATCCATCTGAAAAATATCCGGATGGTCATACTTGGAAGTTCTGGGGAGCCTACTTAAAGGAAAAAGGAATGGACTTTGGCATTTACTACAATCCGTTATGGATTAGCCCTGAGGTTGTAAATAATCCTGATAAATATATTGTCATAGGAACTGAAAATAATCCTGGTGGACCGACATATGTCGTGGATTTGATTGATCAAGGTGATCCGGATGACCCGACAGATGGTGATCGATTCAACGGTGGTCAGGGGAATGAGCGTTCACTTTATTGGGTGGATGTGAATCATCCTGATGCAGAAAAATATATTAAGGGATACATTGACTTTTTTGCTGAACAGGGCGCTGATTTTCTGAGAGTTGATTTCCTGTCATGGTATGAAACAGGAACAGATGCTAATATAGGGACAGTCGGGCAAGCTCATGACAGAAAACTGTATGAAAAATCATTAAAGTGGATGTCAGAAGCATCTAAAGAAAACAATGTTCTCCTAAGTCTTGTCATGCCACATCTTATAAATCACGGTGAACTTGAACAAAAATATGGTGACATGATTCGTATTAATGAAGACACGTTTACAGGTGGCTGGGATCATATTAGCGGCAGACGTCAAGAGTGGAGACCAGGTTGGTCACAATGGGCAAATTCCTTCCAAGGCTTTACAGGCTTCTCTGATATCGGCGGCCGTTCGAGCATGATATTGGATGGTGACTTCCTTCGATTGAATACATTCACTGGTCTATATGCAGATCATGAAAAGAAAACAACTTTGTCATTGTATACACTTGCCGGCTCACCGATCGCTATTTCAGATCAGTATGATACGATTGGAGCTAACTATAAATACTATCAAAATCCTGAGCTCATTGAGTTTAATAAGGTGGGACTGGTTGGAAAACCAATTTATGAAAGCGCTAAACATTATGGGGAGTCTAATTCTAGCCGTGACAGCCAACGTTGGGTAGGTCAGCTTCCAGACGGTTCTTGGGTAGTTGGATTGTTTAATCGCAATGATGAGAGTAAATCGTTTAACTTTAATTTTAAAGAAGAGCTAGGAATTGAAAATGGCCATGTTCGTGATGTATGGGCCCATAAGGATTTAGGTATACAAACATCACATTCCGTTACACTTGAACCACATGATAGTGTTGTATTAAAAGTAATCCCGACAACGACTGAGAACGTATACGAAGCAGAAGCAGCTTCGTATAGTAAAGGAATAGAATTTGCTAATGAGCAAATTGGGCACGCTGGGTTTGGTTACTTAAATGGCATTAATGAGAAAGATGAAAGTGTAACATATGCGATTAGTGCACCAAAATCAGGCGTGTATAACTTAAAAATAGACTATTCTGCTAGTAAAGCAAGTGAGGCAATGATAGGAGTGAGGGAAGTAAGCACTGGTGAAAATACGAATTCAAAACAAGTGAAATTGAATCCAACCAATGGGAAATGGAAGGAAGCAAGAACAGAAATAGTCCTTCAAGAAGGAACCAATTTAGTACAAATTCAGAATGCTGCTGGTAACTTTAATCTGGATTCTATTACATTAGGTGAAGCAAAAGATCAAGAAAAACAATCGATTCTATTAAATGGAGATTTTAAAGCAGGCTTTGCCCACTGGAGCCGCAGTAATATGGTTAATCAGTCAATTGAAGATGGAGTTGTCCAAATTTCGAGAATGAATGAAAAAGCATTTGAATCCGATCTTTGGCAGTATGTTGTACCACAGGCTGGTACTTATGAATTAACAGCTAACATGAAACGAAGCGGTCAATTTAATGAAGCATTTCTTTATATTGAAAAAAATGGAACGATAGAAAAAGTAGAAGTTCCAGAGTCTGAAGATATGAAAAAAGTGATTATCCCTGATATAGAAGTATCTGAAGGGGATGTCTTGAAAATTGGCAATATCGCCAGTTCACAGTCTGACGGTAAGCTGACAATCGATAATATCGAGCTGAAATCAGCTTATCACAATCATTATTTCAACATAGAAAAAAATAGGAATAAAATTGAATTAACTCGTAAACAGGATAATCAAAATGAGGCAAAGCATTTTTCTCATCTAGTAAAGCTTCCAATACAAAAGATGCCTAGAAAAATACAAACAGAAAATAAAACATATAAAAAAGTAAACAGTTTTGAGGAAGTAAGAGAGAAAGTGGAAGTTTATTTCTATGATGAACAAAACAACGTATTTTTAAATATACCAACAAATGAAGAGAAGAAAATCCAAATAAAGTTCTAGCTTAGTAGAGCAGTGAAACTGATTTCGTTTCATTGCTCTACTTTTCATTTCCCTTAATCAGAGAATCATTTTACATTCATCAGGTAAAATGTTGGACCAAGATTGTTATTGAGTCTAAATAATCGTAAAATTGAGATAAATGAAGTGTAGGACAAATATTAATGAGGGTATAAGCGATGATTTATAAACTATTAAAAAAACGTTTTGCAACAAAGGTCATTGTTGTCATTCTAATTGTTTGTTTAATCCCAACTGTTTCTACTAGTTTCTTTTTTTATTATGCTGCATCAAATATTGTAAAAGAAAATGTTAGGGAATCCTCTTTACAAATTGCCAGGCAAGCCGCAGATTCTCTGAACTATATTATTTCAACAGGCAGCGATATGTCTAATCTTATTTATAGTAATGAACGAATCCAGGAAATTGTTAAGCAAAATTCCAATGAAAATCTACCAATATCTGAATTTGAAGCAAATCAAGAGTATATAACCTCATTTTTAAATTCCAATATTTATTCTAGTTCATTTGTAAGGATTATTTATATCTTAAAGGATGAGGGAGTTAGCTGGGGTAGCGGGACATTTTCTCCATATAAATTATCACAAGTCAACCTTCAAGAGCTTAGCTGGGTAAAAGATTCTGTTCAAAAAGACGGAGAATTGGTATGGCAAGGGCTTCAATATGATAAATTTACCGGAGCAGGAGAAAATACTGAGCTTGTATTATCGATCAGCAGAGTAATGAAAGACTTCAATAATCTTGAAAATATTGCATATATACAAGTTTGCTTAGATGGAAATGCCATCCTTGATAAAATCAATCAATTAAAGTTAGGAAAAACAGGACGTTTTTTTGTTGTCGATGACACAGGTATGATTATGATTGATAGTAATTTGCAGAATATTAATAACCCAGTTCAAAACAAAGCGTTACGTAAGCATATCTTAAGTGATGAACTAGAATTTCAATATAAAGAAGATATTCCTTATTATGGGGTTAAACAGGAAATGGCAAATGGTTGGTCCATTGTAGGTGTGGTACCAATCAGCGAAATTACAGGTGAATTGACGACTATTCAAAGGATCACTATCTTAGCTTCAATCTTATTTGGAATTCTGTCAATCTTTATTGGCATATTAATAGCTAAACGAGTTACAGAGCCAGTTAACGTCTTAACACGTCAAATGAAATTAGTCGGAAAAGGAAACTTTAATGTACGAACAAATGTTAAATCAATTGATGAAATTGGCATGATGAGCATCCAGTTTAATCGGATGATCAACCAGGTTGAACAACTGGTAAAACAGGTAAAGGAAGAACAGTTTCAAAAACAAGAAGCTGAGTTACGGGCAATTAAACATCGAATTAACCCTCATTTTCTATTCAATACATTAAGTACGATCCGATGGTTAGTTAAATTCAACCAAACAGAGCGTACAAATGCTGCTTTATCAGCATTATCCAGTCTGTTGGAAGCAAACATGGGGAAAACAGGAACGTTCGTAACGATTAACGAAGAACTTGAAATTGTTAAGAAGTTCATGGTGATTCTACAAATTCGGTACGAACAAAATTTCATTTTGAAAACGCAGTTTGAAAGAGGAGTGGAAGATTTTCTTATTCCAAGAATGATTATACAGCCCATTGTCGAAAACGCTATTTTTCATGGTATTGTACCTACAGATAAAAAAGGGACCATTTCTATTATTGGACGAAACATCACAGACGGAGTAGAAATAGAAATTCGAGACAATGGAATAGGATTTGAAATAGATGCCTTAAAAAAGCTCCAACAAGCAACGAATCGTACAAATTCATTTGTTGGAATCGGGTTAAGGCATGTCTATGATTCTGTGAAACTCTATTTTCATAAAGACTCAAAAGTGGAACTTGAAAGTAGTCAAGAAGGCACAATTGTGAGACTTATATTGAGGTCGAAAACTAGAGGTGGAGATCATGTATAAAGTTATGATTGTTGATGATGAACCGATTATTAGATTTGGATTAAAGTCCTCCATTAACTGGGAACAAGAAAACCTTTTTTTAATTGGTGATTTTTCTAATGGAAAGCAAGCGTTAGAAGCAATAGAGGCTGTGGACCAAGTTGATATCCTTATTACGGATATTAAAATGCCGGTAATGGATGGTCTAACATTAATGAAAAAAGCGCTAAAGATAAATCCAATGTTAAAGGTCGTATTAGTAAGCAGTTATAATGAATTTGATTACGCACGGGAAGGTCTGACTCATGGTGCAATGGATTATATATTAAAACCGACTCTTGAACCGGAATCGTTTTGCAAGACCATTCAAAAATGCGTAAAAAAAATTGTTGAAGAACAAACGATTAAGAAAAAGTTAGATTCTGTAGAACGGACAAATCATTTTCGGGAAAGAAAAAAAATTGAGCAGGAAGTAAAGCGGGTTTTGCTTCAAAAACATAGAGAAACCAATATTGGTCATTTAGTTGATATATTTCAAACTCCTTTTATTGTGGTTTGTTTAAAAATGAAGCAAATTGACAAGGTAGAAGAAGAATATGGCTTTTTATTTAAAAGTCTTATTTTCGAAGAAATCCAAGAACGCTTTTATAAGTATAGAGAAGAGGGGATTAGTATTCAAATAGGGGAAAGTGAACTTTTATTCTTTATTAATAATACATGTAATCCACTTACGGACATTCATAGGTTAAAAGAGAAAGTTGAAAAAGAAGCAAAAGTCAGCTTTTCTTTTGGATATGAAGTTGTAACAGACTGTAAAGACCTAGTTACTGGATATGAACGAAGCATTTTAGCAAGTCAAAGGCATTTTTTTTATCAACATACCAATATTTTTGTTTATAAACATCCTGTGGAAGAATTCGTTCATCCTTTAAGCCTGCAGGAATTGAAAGAACTTCTTACTAATATTGATGTAGAGAACGTTCCTATCTTCCTGGATGAGAGGCTCAAACAATGGCGAAGTGAACAAATGACACCTACTGACATTAAGAAAGAGGCATGTGACATTTTAACAACACTATTTATGGAGCGGATAGAGTACTCATTTTTAATTGATCGATGCTCAGAAATTGAAAGATCCGAGTCACTGAATGATCTGAATGAATATCTCTTAAAGGGATTCGAAGCATGTGACCAATATATTACAGACCAGAAAATGAAGTCAAATACAGATAATGAGTTAATAGATAAAGCCCTTGATTTTATTCATAAACATTATACACAGGAATTGACGCTTCAACATGTTGCCGATCATATTCATATAAGCAGAAATTATTTCAGTATCTTGTTCAAACGATTTCTAGGGCAAAACTTTATTGATTATGTAATTGACCTTCGAATAAAAAAAGCTAGAGAACTATTGGTTCATACTTCTCTAAAAGTTTATGAAGTAGCAGGGAATGCTGGTTTTAATGATGTGAAATACTTTAGCAAGCTGTTTAAAAAAGTAACAGGCTCATCCCCAGGAGATTTTAGAATGCAGCATCAAAAGTAAGAAAGAGGAAGGGAATGCAAAATGCGTCAATTCCAATTAATTTTATGGTTTGCCTTATTGGGCGTTATGATCGGTTGCACAAATCAAACCATTATTGATGAACGCAGCCCTGCCAAAATAGCAGAAGATCAAGTGAATGAAAAAATTGAAATTTGGCATACGTATAGTGAACAGGAAACAAAGATATTTGAAAATGAAGTGATTCCATTATTTGAACAAGAACATCCTGAAATCGATGTAAAGCCTGTCCGTCAAGCATATAATAAACAATTAATGTCATCTCTTATTAGCAGAGCATCCGTTAATAGCACCCCGGATATTATAAGAATGGATATTACATGGATGCCTAAATTTGCTGACCTGAAACTTTTATATCCTGTTAGTAGATTTGATGATTTTGATGAATTAAAGAATCGTTTTTATGATGCACCGTTAAAATCAAATGTATTTGAAGGACGTTATTATGGTTTGCCATTAAATACAAATACAAAGGTTGCTATTTATAACCGACAAGTATTAAGGGATATTGGCTTGAAAACTCCACCTGGAAAAATGGAAGAATTCATTCAGATTGTTGAAGAGAATAACTTAAAGATCGGCATGCTAAATGTTCATACATGGGGAAGTTTGCCTTATTTTTATGGACTCGGTGGTAAATTAACAGATCCAAACTATACAAGAGCAACTGGTTATTTAGATAGTGAGGGTAGTATTAAAGCCGTTAAAAAGCTTGTTGAATTATATCGAAATTCTAATCTTCCAAAACAGATTGTGAGCGGTTATCCTGAGACATGGCAAAATATTCGAAGCGGCAATTATTTTATGATAGATGAAGGCCCTTGGTTTTATAGTGTTCAACCCAATGATGAGCTGGCCTTGATTAATAAACAAACAATTTCAGCTCCTTTTCCCGGTAATGGAGAATCTTCTTCGATTTTAGGTGGGGAAAATATTGTGATGACAAAGGGTACAAAACACCGTGAAGCTGCATGGACCTTTATGAAATGGATGACAACAGAAACACCTCAAAAGCTATTATTACAAGCAGGCTTGTTGCCGACAAACCGCCATGTTCCATTTTCAGGAATCCTTGATAAGTATCCTTATTATAAAAGCTATATTGCGAGCATAGATCAAGCCCATTTAAGGCCACAACTCCCCGAGTGGGAACAGATAAATGAAATCTATACAAACTATTTGAGGCAAATATTCTATGAACAAGTCAGTGTTGAAGGAGGTTTAAAAAAAGCCGCAATGGAAATAGATAAATTACTCGCTCTTGATGGGTAAGAAGGTTAATCATATTACTTCAGACGTGAATTCAAATGGGGATTCACACCTGAAGTTCCTCTTTTATATCCTCAAGCAAAAAGTAAATGTTTTCCAAGTGATGAAAAGTTTCTTTAGGAAAGTTGAAAATAAAAATGTATGCTTAAACAAAAGCCCCAACGTAATACTTTAGTGTTTTATAAGAAAGTTAGACGTAAGAATTGCAGAAAAAGAACAGGCAAAAAAAGTATTTGAAGAATCAAAGGTTCCTGTAAGTGGTTCAGGTGATACTGCGACTGAAGTAATTACACTTAAAGCTGGTTGGGCAATTTTTGAAGGTTCTCATACTGGTGGGGCCAACTTTGCAGTACATCTTCAAGATGAAACTGGAAATGACATGGAACTATTAGTTAATACGATATGAAATTACAAAGGGAAAACAGTTGCTGTGATTCCTGCTGATGGTAATTATTATCTAAACGTCACCGCAGGTGGAAAATGGAATTTTAGCATCTATCAAACTCCTCGACTTGATATTGCTGAAGCCCCTACGACTTTAGAAGGCACTGGTGATGATGTCGTATTTTTCAATACTACAAGTGGCAATCATAAGTTTACCTTTAATCTCTGGATCAAGTAACTTTGCAGTCTTGCTAAATGGTTCTGATTTAATGGTAAATGAAATTGGAGCGTATCAAGGTTCGCAAAGGTACTCACTGTCAACGGATGGATATTATGGACTAGTTATTACTGCAGATGGAAAATGGTCTGTTAAAATTGAAAAATAATAAAAAGGGTTAGAGTCGCATAAAAGCACTCTAACCCTTTTATTTATTAAGGTTGTTTTCGCAAAGATTGTTGCTTTTACATACGATTTTAACTTCATAGTGAAATATAGCTCCAGACACCCGACTCCTGCGGGAAGTAGAGGAAAGGCTGAGAACCCTGCAGGCGAAGACGAGAAGGCTCAGCTTCCTCCCCGGTGCATCGTGTGTCTGGAGCGCAATGGAACGAAACTAATTTTCACCTATAGCACTGAATTAAAAACAACAAAGTATGCAAAAACAGCCTTTACTAAACATTCAAATGGAGTTTCTTTCAGGGGCTCGAAAATGGATGCATATTTTGTCATTCGTCTCTTCTAATAAGAGTGTATAATAAAATGAGAACTATATTCACTTAACTGATTGTCTCTTATGGGGAGGGATGAATGTGAAATCTGTAGAACTATATCGAACACTTATTGTCGATGATGAAAACTTAATAAGACAAGGGATAAAGCATTATATTAACTGGGAGAAGGAAGGTTTTCAAGTAATCGGTGAAGCATCAAATGGACAAGAAGCACTTGAATTAATTGAGCGGACAAACCCGCATATTATATTAACTGATATTGTGATGCCAATAATGGATGGGGAAGAACTGACAAGAATTGTGAAGGCAAAATATCCTCATATTCAAATCATTATTCTGAGCAGTTTTGCAGAATTTGATTATGTTCGATCAACTTTCCAGCATGGTGTTGTTGACTATATTTTAAAGCCAAAGCTCGATGCTGAAGGTCTACTAAAGGTATTAAAAACAGCTGTAAGCAAGATACCGGTTTCACAGAAATCTATAAAGAACAAGGATTGCTCTATTTCAGTTACTTACTTAATGGATCGGTTACTTTCAGGCTATCAGGATACATCTGATCCCAATTTGATTTCAGAAGTTTTTCCGCATTCTACTTTTTATTTATTGGCAGTAGATTTTCCTACTAAAGGAGATGAATATTTTAAAGATAAGCTTATCTCCGTCTTTAATGATCAACTGAAAGATGCTGTGCATTACAGTTTTCATGGTGAACCACATGTCATTGTGTTTCTTATCAACATAAATGATAAAGAGCTTATTAAAGTTCTAGATCTTTCTAAACAGTTAGCGAATAGTGAGAATGAAGCTTGTTTTGCCATAAGCAAAGGTTTTAATGATTTTTATGAGGTGGGTAACGTGTATAAAAATGAGATAAAGCCCATGCTGAATTATCGTTTTTATTTTCCGGAAGAAAACGTATTGTATCAAGAAACAATGCCGACTGAGGCTGTTAAAATCCCCTCGTTTAATTTGGACTGGTTTACAAATGAATTTAAGCATGAGCGCTTTGAAATTGTCTTTGATTATTTACAGAAATATATAACAGAGTTTTTGACTTTTTTTACAACGGACGTGTTTGAATATAAATCTTTCCATGAAAACATTATATTTACGATAACGGTTCTCCTCAACAATATGGGTTATGATGTAAATGAATTGGAGAATGAAAAATTTAAGTATTTTAATTCAATCGATGAAGCGGGTTCAGCAGGTGAGGTTGTGGAACTTATGCATCAATTCCTTTCAGAAGTCAAAAAAGCCATTCACGAAAAAAACCATCATTCATCTAAGTCAAATATGAAAATGATGTTGGAATATATCCAGAATCATTATGCAGAACCACTTACCCTTACCGATGTAGCAAACCATTTTCATTTTAACCCTACGTATTTATCAAGCTATTTTGCATCTAATAATCGCGAAGGATTTAATGAATATTTAAATAAAGTACGAATTGAGGAAGCAACAAAGCTATTAATCCATGATACGATGCCGATTGCAGAGATAAGTGGTATGAGTAAAATGTTTGTGGGAGAATAAATATCCTTTTTGTCTAGTTGGGGGACGCGTCCCCCAACTAGACAAAAAGGCCACCAAGCGAGAGCGCGGTAGCTGGAAAAAATGAAGCATTAAAAAAGAGAGCTTCCTTTTGTAAAGTAGAATTTGACTAGAAAACTACGAAAAGGAGAGGCTCTCATGAATCAATGTAACACAAAAATGCCATCATTAAAAGAATTGGAAAAAACTTTATTTCGAACACTACAAATGACGTTTCAAGAAATTCTTGTTCAAACATTAGAAAATTGGGATCAAGAGATTGCTCAGCAACGAGACAAAAGAAGATTTGCTTTACGAGATAAGCGAGAAATACGAGTAGATACAGCGTTTGGAGCTGTGGAGCTGAAGCGTAATTATTATTTCGATCGTGTGACCAAAAAATATATTTGTCTATTAGATCACTATTTACAGTTTCAGGGGAATAAGGGATTTAGTCCGCTACTAGAAGAATGGGGGCTAGAACTAGCGACAAATGGCTCCTCCTATCGAAAGGCGGTGGAAACGTTCGAACAATTTTTAGGCTATTCGGCGATGAGCCACGAAGCATTACGGCAACATCTTCTTCAAACAAGCGTACTTCCCGCTAAGGAAAAACGCCCTTTTCAAAAGGTATTGTTTGTAGAAGTAGATGGATTATATGTGAAGAGTCAAGAAAAGAAAAAGCGTGGATGGGAGTTGAAATTCGCCGCTGTACACGAGGGATGGAAAGAAAACGGAAAGCGAATCAGGCTCCGAAATAAAAGGCATTTTCTTTATGAAGGAAAAGAACCCTTTTGGGAAGCCTTTGAAACGTTCTTACAGAATCATTATGCGTATGATCCTACCCAAACCTTGCTTATTATTAATGGTGATGGAGCAGGCTGGATAACGGCATGTCGGGAGTATTTTCGGGAACGCGCCTTTTTCACCATGGACCGTTTTCATGTCGCTCGTTCGATGAAGCAACTAATGAAGAGCCATCCTCGATACCGCTACATGAAAAGAGCGTTAAGAAACTACCAGGTAGAAACATTACTTCTAGAGTTGAATAGCGCAGTAGGAACAATGGATACACCAGAAAAAGAAGAAAAACTAGAGCATTTCCTTGCCTTTTTAACGCATCATCAGGAAACCATAAAAGATTACCGTAGTTGGTTACAGGAAAAAGGTGTGGACACGACAGCGTATCGTCCAATGGGAAGTGCAGAGGCGATGATGAATCAATTAGCCAAACGATTAAAAAATGGAAGAGCATGGAGCAAAAAAGGGGTCATGAGCATGGCGCGCTTGTGGATTGGATTGAAGGATGACCTATCCATCCAAACGATATATGGGAAATGGGAAAAAGCCACGGAAAAATCAAAGAAAGAGCATCGAGCGAAAAGAAAAATACCCACAAAATTAGTAACAGAAACCGTGCGTCAGAACATGCCATACTTAAATCAAGCGATTGGAAAACCTGTTCACTTTGCCTTACAGGGATTAAAAGGTTTTTAAAAAATGAGAGAATCAACAGTTGGAAGAACAAAACCAATTGGAAAGCGGATACAAACTTAGAGGTTTTACTTTATAAAAAAGGGAGCTAAAAAAACTCCCACAAAAACTTGACTCAATCAGAGGAAGGTCGACTTACTGTGGTACCTCGAGTCCATCGGACAGTCTGACACCAACGATCAAGGTGCACCAACAATTGTCGCTCTCTTTGAGAAGCACGCATGGGAGATTAACCCTATTCTGGTTGTTGCACCAGCCTCCATAATTAGTGGCCGTAGAAAGGATGCTTTTTTATGCAAGTAGTTGTGGAACGTGCATGTGGGTTAGATGTTCATAAGAACAGTATAACCGCATGTGTAGTTACTCCAGAGGGAAAGGAGATTAAAACCTTTTCTACTATGACTGTATTTTTATTAGAACTAGTAGACTGGGTGAAGGAACATGGATGCACACAAGTGGCGATGGAAAGTACTGGGGTATACTGGAAGCCAATTGTCAATTTATTAGAATTGGAGGAAATCGGTTATTTAGTTGTCAATGCCCAACATATCAAAGCAGTTCCTGGAAGAAAGACAGATGTAAAAGATGCCGAGTGGATCTGTGAATTACTCCGACATGGATTACTAAAAGGTAGCTATATTCCAAATAGAGATCAACGAGAATTAAGAGAACTTGTTAGATATCGCCGAAGTATGGTGGAGGAACGAGCACGACAACATAATCGAATCCAAAAAGTACTGGAAGGTGCCAATATTAAATTAGGATCCGTTGTTTCCGATATTTTTGGAGTATCAAGCCGAGAAATGCTTCAATCGATCGCTGATGGCGAAGACAACGTGGAGATATTAGCTAATTCAGCTAGAGGAAAGTTAAAAGAGAAAAGACAGGAACTAGAACTTTCCCTTCAAGGAAGAATAACTGCCCATCAACGTATGATGTTAAAGTCGATTTTAAGCCATATAGATTTTTTGACAAAACATATTGAAATGATTGATGAGGAGATCGAATCTAGATTAGAACCATCCAAGGAAGATATAGAAAGATTAGATTCTATTCCAGGGATTGCCATTCCTACTGCCCAACAGATTTTAGCTGAAATCGGAAATAAAGTGGGGGAACAGTTTCCAACTGCAGCTCATTTATGTTCATGGGCGGGAGTTGTACCAGGGCACAATGAAAGTGCGGGTAAAAAGAAATCATCTAAGACGAAAAAAGGGAATAAATACTTACGGTCAGCATTGATAGAGGCGGCTCATTCGGTTGCAAGATCAAAAACCTATCTCGGTGCGCTTTATAGAAGAATTTGTGCGAGAAAAGGAAGAAAGAGAGCTGGAATGGCTGTTGCCCATGCGATGTTGAGAATTGCCTATTACCTCTTAACCCGTAAGGAATATTATGTTGATCTTGGAGAAGATCATTTTGATAAACAAAAACAACAGTCAATTGTTAGTTATTCCGTAAAAAGGTTAGAGAAACTTGGCTACCAAGTAATCATCTCAAAAGTATCTTAAGCAAACGGACCATTCATAAATTGGAATATGCGCTCTCTTTCAAAAAACACGAATGAGCTGCGTCGTATTTAGTATTGCCAAATTTCCAAGATGACAACAGTTTATTTTCATGGGAGTAAGACTCCCCCCTCAAGCATATGAGAATACGAGGAAGCTAGGTGGGAGATCAACTGTCCGTAAAGGTCCGATTGGTTCAACTAACCATCAGTGGGGGAGGAAGGAAACCCCCACTGATGGAAGTTTCACTTTATGTGTCATAATCACATTTGTTTCCGCAGCCTTTAAAATTTCCTCTACACCTGGAAAAGGCCTCACTTCACTAACAACAATTCCTTTATTCATCTGCTTAATCTCATTTCGTTGCTCTTCTGTTAAGTGAAAATACTCAATTGCATGGGAGAAAGAAACTTTCAACTCTTTATAAATAGCTGCCTTATCCACCTTTTCTTCCAATACTGTATAAAGAATATCTGTATAAGCAGGATATGTATCAAATAACGTACCATCAAAATCCCAAAGAATATTCAAATTTTACTCCTCCATAAATACTGTTTTCTTACATGGTAATATACTTATTTTGGAAAGTCTATTGGGAGATTGCTAGAGGAGGAGTTAGGGGGTGAAGATGAACACCAAAAAGCAGAAGAGGCAGGAGAAAAGTAGTGTTCATCAAGTGAATGAAAGCCAAAAGTAGAGGAGGCAGGAGAAAAGTGGCGTTCATCAAGTGGATGAACGCCAAAAAGCAAAGGAGATAGGAGAAAAGTGGTTTTCATCAAGTGGATGAAAACCAAAAAGCAAAGGAGATAAGAGAAAAGTGGCGTTCATTAAGTGGATGAAAACCGAAAAGTAGAGGAAGCAGGAGAAAAGTGGTGTTCATCGAGTGGATGAAAGCCAAAAAGCAGAGGAGGCAGTAGAAAGGTGGCGTTCATTAAGTGGATGAACGCCAAAAAGTTGAGAAAGCAGGAGAAAAGTGGTGTTCATCGAGTGGATGAAAGCCAAAAAGCAGAGGAGGCAGTAGAAAGGTGGCGTTCATCAAGTGGATGAAAGCCAAAAAGCAGAGGAAACAGGAGAAAAGTGGTGTTCATCGCTTAGATGAACGCCAAAAAGCAGAGAATCAAACGAAAAAGTAGCGTTCATCCCGCACAGATTCCTCCCAGCTTACTACCATCAAAACAAACAAAATCTCCCTAAACATTGACGGTTAACCAAAAAAAGTTTATTATTTAACTGACATAAATAATATTTGTTTGTAAAATAACAAACATATAAACGAGGTGTTTGTTTTATGGAGATTTCATCTTATTTTCAAAATGCAACGATTGATGAATTAAAAAAGGGCTATATCGATGAACAGGATTCCTATCTTTGTCTTTTATGTGGGGAGCAGATAGAGAAAGGTATTATCTATCCACAAGATGGAACATTATATGAAGCGGAAAAGTTCATGCAGCGCCACATAAAAGATGCTCATCAATCTGTTTTTCATTATTTACTTAGCTTAGATAAAAAGATGACAGGATTAACGGAGCATCAGACTAAATTGCTGGAGCTATTTTATCATGGGAAAAGTGATGAAGAAGTGAAAAAAGCGCTGGCAATTGGCAGTGCTTCAACCATTCGGCATCATCGCTTTGCTCTTAAGGAAAAGGAAAGGCAAGCGAGAAATTTTCTGGCGATTATGGAGTTAATGAAGGAAAAGGATAATCATGCGCCTAGCTTTGTTCCTGTTCATAAAACAGCCACAATGGTAGACGATAGATACAATATTACGGAAGAAGAACAGGAAAGCATAACAGCTAAATATTTCAAGGATGGGGTTTTGAGTAAATTTCCAATCAAGCAAAAGCAAAAATTAATTGTTCTCCGTGAAATATCCAAGTATTTAGAAGAGCAAGAGAGCTATTCCGAAAAGGAATTAAATCAGCTTTTAAAGACTATTTATGATGATTATGTTCTGATAAGAAGATATTTAATTGAATACGGATTTCTTGATCGCAAAGCAGATGGAAGCCTTTATTGGTTAAAAAAATAGGCTTTTTCTAAAAGAATCTTGTTTTTTCAATAGAAAATTAATTATTCAAGCTGTGGGGAACAGCAACAACCTTTACGAGAACACAAAAAAATAATAGAAAGGTGATAGACATAACATGGACCGCAAAAAAGAGCTAAAACAACAGTATAGAGAAATTCCGATTGAAGCTGGTATTTATACGATAACAAATAGTAAGAACGGGAAAATTTGTGTCGTTAGCACGAGAAATTTTAAAACAATTAATGGAGTGAAATTTTCACTGGAAAATGGCGGATATGCCAACAAGAAATTAGTGGAAGAGTGGAAGGAATACGGGAAGGACGCATTTTCATTTGAGATTGTAGAAGTGCTAAAGCCGAAAGACGATCCTTATTATAATGAAAAAGAAGAGCTAGCAAAGTTGGAGGAAAAGTGGTTGGAGAAATTACAGCCATTTGGTGAAAGAGGCTACAATAATAAGAAATAGGATGGAGATGTCTGAATAGGACATCTTTATTTCATATCCGCAATTAATAGAAAATACTTTCATTTTTCGTCCCTACTTGGTATCTTACTTAATAAGATTAGTATATTAGAGAGAATTTTTTTAATAGTAAAAAAGGGGATATGGCGATGATCCGAGAGATGAAGGAAACAGATTTAGGAGAGGTACTAGAGATTTATAATGATGCCATTTTACATACAACGGCTGTTTATGATTATCGTGCACATTCCTTAGCAGACAGAAAAGGATGGTTTAACCAGAAAACAGAGGGAGGGTATCCCCTTTTTGTTTTTGAGGAAGATGGCAAAGTGCTTGGGTTTGCTACATATGGTCCATTTCGGGCTTGGCCAGCTTACAAGTATTCGATTGAGCATTCTGTATATGTCCATAAAGAGGCAAGGAAAAAAGGGATTGGCACAAAGCTATTAAAAGCCCTAATCGAACGTGCTGAAGAAGAGAGCTATGCGACATTAATTGCGGGAATCGATAGTACGAATAAAGGAAGTATTCTCATCCATGAGAAACTAGGATTTACTTATTCAGGCACGATTAAAAAAGCAGGCTATAAATTTGAGAAATGGCTAGATTTGGCTTTTTATCAGCTAGAATTAAAGGGTCCAGAATCCCCAGTAGAAGGATAAGGAGGAATAATAAGGATGGCAAAACCAGCAATTACGGATTATCCAGAACATTATAGAGGCTATGTAGGTCTAGTTCCAGAAGGAGACATAATCGAAATTATTGGTTCTCAGCTAGACGAAACAATTGCTTATGTGAAGGCGAATGAAGAGAGAAGGGATTTTCGCTATGCAGAGGGGAAGTGGTCCCTTATAGAAGTGATTGGTCATCTTATGGACACGGAAAGAATTCAGGCTTATCGTTTATTACGGATTGCTAGGGGAGATAAAACGCCGTTAGCTGGATATGATGATGAAAGCTATGTGGAGAAAGCTAATTTTTCCTCCAGAACAATAGACGACCTTCTCCAAGAATTTAAAGCTGTTCGCTCGTCTACTGTTGCCTTGATAAAAGGTCTTTCAGAAGATGCCTGGGAAAAGAGAGGATTTGCTAATAAGGGAGAATTTACAGTGAATGCCCTTGCCTATATTATTGCAGGCCATGAACGCCATCATTTGAAATTAATTAAAGAAAGATATACGCTCTAGCATATAGGGAGATTCCTGAGAGGGAGTCTTTTTTTGTCGTTCTTCGGAAAAAAGGGGGAATTAAATAGACAAAAGGAAAAAGATTTGTGTCGATTATATTAACTATATTGGATAGTTAACTGCATTAAAACAGTGCAACAACTGTCCCTTTAATTTTTATGGAAAAATAAAATTGAGTCAAATTGTCGGAAATTTACGTGCTATAATAAAAGGAAATTAAACTTATATAGAAAGTTGGGGGTTTTTAATGGCTGTATATACTCCTCAGACAAGGTTTCATCCAGAGATTGCTCTTACAAATCTCTCCGATATGACTAGTGGCGCACACATCATGTACATAACAAGTAACAAAGACACATACATAACAAATGCTGCGTCCTTCATAAAAGCCGGTCTGCTTTTGGAGCAAAAAGTTGTTTTAGTAGATCAGAAGAAAATATGGCCACTAATAATCAAAAAGTTGGAAGAAAACGGATTAGAAAAGGAAAAGATTAATCAGATTCATTTCATAGATAGTGAGGAAGTCTATTTTAGAAGTGAAAATCTTCCATTAGCAAGTATTATAGAAACAATTAGTGGCTCAATTCCCGATTATTTTTTTAATAAGGATATAACGATGCGGTTTTGGGGGAAAGCCCCAAGTCTCTTTAAACAAGACAAAATCATAGATAACTTGCTTCAATATGAGAATGAAGTGGATGAATACATAAGAGATTATCAAAATTATGCTGTATGTGCCTATGATGGGACAGAATTATCTGCAAGCAATTATATCCATTTAAAAAACGCCCATCCATATGTAATGACAGATACGGAATTCGCATTATCTAATGCTTATAAAAAAGAAATCAAGCCTCCATCCCCCGTACGGAATGGCAAATATGAGGAAACTATTGCCAATCTTCAGCTAGCACAAACCTACTATTCCCGACTAGTAGAAGACATGCTAGACGCGGTCTTCATTACTTCCAACAATATTATTATGTATGCAAATAAAGCAGCTACAAAACTATTAGAAACAGAAGACCTTGTTGGAAAATCAGCATATGAGATTATGGAACCAGATTTCCTAGAAAAGTATTTAGAAAAGGAAGAGCTTATTTTGGGGGGAGAAATAGCAACACCTTACGAGATGGAGCTTATTACCTCTCAAGGCAAAGTAGTAGAGGTGGAAATTCTAGCATATCCATTTCTCTTCGAAGATTTAAGCTCGACAATTATTATAATTGCCCGAGATATAAGGGTCAGAAAAGAAAATCAGCAGCTTCAGATTAAAAATGAAAAACTAGGAATCGCTGGTCAATTAGCAGCAAGTATCGCACATGAAATTAGAAATCCCCTTACTGCTATTAAAGGATTTCTAAAGCTCGCATACCAAGGAGCAATGAAATTAAAAGATATTTATCCAATCCTTGATATTGAAATTAATCGGATTGAAACAATAGCGAGCGAGTTAATGTTTCTAGGAAAACCAGCTAAGTCGGAAATTAAAAAAATAAGCATAGGAAAGATTCTACTAGATGTCTATACTTTAATGCAATCGCAAGCCAATTTAAATAATGTCGCCATTAATTTAGATACATATGATGAAAATTTGACTGCCTTATGTAATGTGGATCAGATAAAACAGGTTTTTATCAATCTGGTCAAAAATGCAATTGAAGCAATGGATAATGGCGGAATTATTAATATAGAAGCAAAAGTGGATGAAAGATGGATTGTCGTTACGATTAAAGACAATGGCAAAGGGATTCCCAATGAAATAAAAAATAAGCTTGGGGAACCTTTTTATACGACAAAAGAAAAAGGAACAGGACTAGGATTAGTTATCTGCTATAACATCATTGCAGAACATAAAGGCAAAATAAATTTCGTGTCAGAAGATGGAGTTGGCACAACCTTCACGATTCGACTGCCTTTAGCCAATTAAATTAATTTTTTGCATGTTTAAAATCACCTCTATAGTGAAAGAATTCGTAATAGAGGAGGTTAGACAATGAAAAGTAGACATGTTACTATCGCTTCTATTTTTACCTTAGTGCTATTATTTTATGGCTGTTCATCAGCTGAAGAAAATAGTGACAAAGAATCAAGTCAAACCGAGCAGCATGAACACCAAGAAACTGGCTCTCCAGAAATCCCTGAAGGTTTAGAGCCTGCAGCGGATCCGAAATATAAGGAAGGTAGTCAAGTAATCTTAAAGGCCAATCATATGGAAGGGATGGACGGAGCGGAAGCGACCGTATTAAATGCTTTCGATACTATCGCCTATCAAGTGACCTATACTCCGACGACAGGCGGAGAACCGGTCAAGAATCATAAATGGGTCATCCAGGATGAAATAAAGGATGCGGGAAGTGAAATGCTTGAAAAGGGAACAGAGGTTACCCTAGAAGCAGATCATATGGAAGGCATGAAAGGCGCAAAAGCAACTATTGAATCCGCTGAGAACACAACCGTGTACATGGTAGACTACCAACCAACAACAGGCGGTGAGATGATAACCAATCACAAATGGGTTACAGAAGAAGAAGTTTTTGCTGAATAATGTTGTAAAAAAAGGGTTGTAATTACAGCTCTTTTTTTATATGCTTGAATAAAGTTTTCCGAACATTCAATCTTTATTAACGGGAGTATATTTGACAAAATATTGTAAAAAATGATAAATTAAATAAAAATACATAATAAAACTATTTTCAACCTGAAATATTCATAGCACTTTAAAAGATGCACGTTTTTCTAAAATGCAGGTGAGAGTTTTCTATCTTTTTATAAGATTGAACATTTTCTAACCTTTAAAATCTAATTAATTTATTTCCCATTGGA